>CAYFWA010000246.1:4346-5933 GCA_964346625.1 uncultured Myxococcales bacterium | reverse complement strand
CGGCCTTGGCCTTGGCCTGCCGGGGGGCGGATTGCCCCCGGGCCGCGTCGGCGGCGGGAAGTACCAGCAGCGCCGCGACGGCGGTGATACCGAGGATTCGAAGCAAGCGTTCCTCACGTCTCATGGTTCCCCTCTCCTTTCACTGCGGGCGGACGCCGGCTGCAGCTCGCGCTGTAGCTCCGCCGCGCGGTTTTCCAACCTCGATCCTTGATGATGCGCCGAGTCTATCTCCCAAGAGTTCCTGGGTAAAGACGATCTCCCTGGGCGGGGGATTCATCCGGCGGGAAACGGCATGCCCGCTGTCGCCCCTCGAAAGGGGGGCGCGGCAAGGGAACCCGTGCACACCGGTAGCGAACCGCGGGCTGGACGCTTATACTGATCTCTAGTGCCATGCGGCGAAGCACGGATCCCAGAGCAAGCTCGGTGGTGGCGTTCCTGGTGGGGGCGGCGCTGCTTTTGCACGGCCTCATCGCGGCCGGCGCCACCCTGGTGCAGCGCTACGGGTTCGGGCTGGCCGATCGCTGGGATCGATCGCGGGAAAAGCCCCTCGAGGTCGATCTGGAAAAAGACCGCGATCTTCCTCAGGTCGTCGAGATCGAGCGCCCCGAGCTCGAAAAGGTTCCTCGCAAGGCACGCTTTCGCAGTGAGTTCGACTCTGCGGTCGAAAAGGAGACCCAGGGGCGACAAAAGGGCTTGCGTCCCAAGGCCATCGCGTCGCTGGACCGCACCCCCTCACCCCGGGAGCTTCAACCGCGGCCGCGCGAGCCCCGCCCTCAGCCGCGGGAAAAGCCCCCCCAGGGCAAAGAGCCGAGCTCCGCCCGGGATCCGTCGGCCCTGACCATGCGCCGTCCGGAGCCCCGCGCCCGGCCGGGGGAAGCTCCCACGTCCAAGGGGAAGCCCTCTCGCGAGCCCGAGCCGCGCGGTAAGCCGGATCCGGCCTGGAAAAAGAAGCTGCGCCTCAACAACCTCACCCCGTCCGATGGGACGCTGCAGAAGGTGATCCCGACGGCGTTTCCGGACTATCTCAAAGACATCGAGTACGGCAAAAAGACCCTGCTGAACACCAAACAGTGGAAGTATGCGTCCTTTTTCAACCGCGTGAAGCGGGCCGTGGCTCAGCAGTGGCATCCCGAGCGTGAGTACAACCGCCGGGATCCCAAGGGGAACGTCTACGGCTTCAAGAACCGGCTCACCATCCTCCACGTGCTGCTCGAGCCCGACGGATCCCTCAAACGCATCGCGCTCGAGCGCCCTTGCGGGCTCAAGTTCCTGGATGACGAGGCGATCGGGGCCTTTCGCAAGGCGGCCCCGTTTCCGAATCCCCCTCGCGGGCTGGTCAACGCCAAGACGCGCCAGATCGCCTTTCGTTTCGGGTTCATCTTCGAGTTGAGCCGCTCGCCGAGCTGGCGGATCTTCCGGCTCAAGTAGCGGGCCTCGTCTTGAGCCGCTGGCCGAGCTGGCGGATCTTCCGGCTCAAGTAGCGGGCCTCGTCCACCCCCGGGACCACCAGGGCTCGGCCCGTCCCCGCGAGCTGAGCCGCTGGCCGAGCTGGCGGATCTTCCGGCTCAAGTAGCGGGCCTCGTCCAC
>CAYFWA010000246.1:0-4246 GCA_964346625.1 uncultured Myxococcales bacterium | reverse complement strand
CCCCGGGACCACCAGGGTTCGGCCCGTCCCCGGTAAAAGTGGCCTTTCTTTCAGAGATCACACTGATGACGCTCTGCTGATAAGGGCTTGATATTCAAATGAAATTTTGCTTCGGTGCCGGGGGGGCGGGAGCCACGCCCGTCCCCTCGGTCTTGACAGGCTCGCGAGCTGCGCTAATAAGTGCCAATTATTCGTAATTTGAAAGGGTTACCCCGGCATGACCGCATCGAATGGAAGCCTGACCGTGCCGCGAGCGGGTGCGAAAGGGCCGATGGGTGGGACCGGCGGCGGGTGTAGGGGTTAATGGGGTGAGTCTTGGGCGCGCGGATCCCCGATCACCTGATTGCCGAGGTTCGGGAGCGCACCGACATCGTCGAGGTGATCGGACGCTACGTCGCGTTGCGGCGTGCGGGGAGCAGCTACAAAGGCCTGTGTCCCTTCCACGACGAAAAGACGCCGTCTTTCAACGTGAACCCCTCCAAGCAGTTCTTTCACTGCTTCGGGTGTCACGAGTCCGGAGACGTGTTTTCCTTCCTCACGAAGCTGGAGGGCAAGCCGTTCATCGAGGTGGTGCGCGAGCTGGCGCAGCAGAGCGGGGTGGAGCTGCCCACCCCCACGCGCAGCCCGGCCGAAAAGCGCCGGGATTCGGAACGCGAGCAGTGTTTCAAGCTCAACGAGCTGGCGCTGACCTTCTTCGTGGAGCGGTACCGGGCCGCCGAGGGGCGGTCCGCTCGCGAGTACGTCGCCTCTCGCGAGCTTTCGGACCGTGTCGTGGAGATCTTTCGGCTCGGTTACGCCCCGCCGGGCTGGGATGCCCTCACGCGGCTGCTGTCGCGCAAGGAAGCCCCGGCGGCCCTGGCCGAGAAGCTGGGGCTGGTGGTGCGGCGCCGCGGAGCGCCACCGCCCCGGGGAGCCGACGAGAAGGTCCACCCGGACCGCCACTTCGATTTCTTTCGGGATCGTCTGCTGTTCCCGGTGATCGGCCCCGGCGATCGGGTGCTCGCCTTCTCCGGGAGGCTGCTGGATCCGGAGGCCAAGGATCGCAAGTACGTCAACTCCCCGGAGAGCCCGGTATATCACAAGTCCGAGACGCTCTACGGCCTGCCGGCCGCGCGTCCGGCCATGCGGCGGCACGATCGCGTGATCCTGGTGGAGGGAAACGTCGACGTGCTGGCCATGCACCAGGCGGGCTTCGAGGAGACGGTGGCGCCCCTGGGCACGGCGCTCACCACGCGTCAGATCGCCATCTTGCGTCGCTATGTCCCCGAGATCGTACTGACTTACGACGGAGACTCCGCTGGTCGGCAGGCGGCGCGCAAGGCGGCGGAGATGCTGGCGGCCGAGGAGGTGTTGTCGCGGGTGGTGCTGCTGCCCGACGGGGTGGATCCCGCAGATCTCGTGGCCGCTCAGCCCGAGCGGATGGCCCAGTGGCTCAAGGACGCCGCCACCGGACGGCGGTTTCTTATCGACGCCGTGGCCCGCGAGTGTGGCGACACGGTGGAGGAGCGGGTGGTGGCCGCGGAGTCGCTGGCGCCGGTGCTGGCGCGGATCCCGGGCCGGGTGGAGCGCGAGGAGTACGGGCGCCAGGCGGCCGCGGCCCTCGGGTTGCGGTCGGTCCAGATGGAGCGCCTCATGCGCGGCCAGTCGGTGGAGGCGCGCGCTGCGCCCGCGGCAGCCGCTGCGCGGCCTCGTATGGGCCGGGAGCAGCGCTACGCCCTCGCCATGCTCGCCTTGCTGGTGGCCCACCCGCGGCTGGCCCTGCGCGCCGGACAGGAGGGCGTGGCTTCCTACGTGGAGGATTCCACCTTGCGGGAGCTCATCCGGCTGGCCATCGCCACCCAGGCCGAGACCGGCCGGGTGGAGGTCTCGGCGCTGCTGGAGCAGGTCCCGACCGAATTGCGGGATCTCATCGCCCGGGCGTTGCTTTCGGACGCCTACGGCTCGGAGCTGGAGCTCGAGCAGGACCCCACCGACAGCGTGGACGCCACCCGCGCTTTCGAGCAGGTTCTGCTGCGATTGCGGCTGACGCGCAACCGCAAGGAGTTGACAGACAACCAGCGAGAGATCAGAGAGGCTACCTCGAGTGAAGACACGGAATGGCGGAAGAAATTGATCCTTCGCCGAATTCGGCTATCACAGGAAAAGGACGAGTTGACCAAGGCGCTCGCGAGCGGCCGGTGATTTTCGCGGGCGCCTAAGGGCTCGCGCAAGAATAAGCTCGAAGGACCGAGGTCGCCGAGGCGTCCGGCCCGCAAGGAGCGAGGAGGGCGAATACATTGACGTATTTAACCGACGAGCGACGCTGCGTGCCGGGATGGATCGGCGGCCGAATCCCGGAGTTGTTCTTGCGCGAGCCCTAAAGACATTTGGCTACGACTAGCCCATCGGTGGAGCATTCATGGTAACGAAACCCGATCGTCCCCACAGCGAGGAGAATCCCAAGACCAAGGATGCCCTGATGAAGCAGGGCCAGGAGAAGGGATATCTCACCTACGACGAGGTCAACAAGGCCATGCCCGAAGACCTCACCCCGGATCAGATGGAGGAGTGGCTCGCGACCTTTTCCGATGCGGGGATCGAGCTCGTCGACCAGGCCTCGGATGCCAAGATCGGTTTCGATAAGGCGGCGGAGCCGAAAAAGGGGGAGGAAGAGGAGGAGCTGGACGGCGGCTACAACAAGTCCACCGACCCGGTGCGCATGTATCTGCGGAAGATGGGCTCGGTGTCGCTGCTCACCCGAGAGGGGGAGGTGGAGATCGCCAAGCGCATCGAGGAGGGGGAGCGCAAGGTGCTGCGGGTGGTGCTCAGCTCTCCGCTGGCGGTATCGGAGATCATTCAGCTCGGCGAGCAGCTCCGCAAGGGCAAGGTCCGGGTGCGCGACGTGAGCCGGGACTTCGACGACGACGTCGTCGAGGCCGACGAGGAGGCCAACGTCGAGAGGCTGGTGAAGCTCATCGATCGGGTGCGGCGTCAGGATCGCGAGCTGATCCGCGTGCGGTCCAAGCTCGCCGAGCGGGGGCTGTCGGAGGCGCAGCGCAAGAAGCTGAACCAGCAGGCCAAGCGACTCCAGTCCGACCTGTTCGACTCCCTGGCCTCGCTGCGGCTCAACAAAAAGCAGATCGAGCTCATCGTGGACAAGCTCAAGGGCCTGGTGGCCCGGGTGGAGAAGGCCGAGTCGGAGGTGCGCGCCATCGAAGAGAAGCTCGGCATGTCCGCCAAGGACCTGCGTCGCACCCTGCGGGAGATGAAGCGCTCCAAGCGCGACGAGCGACGCATCTCCAAGAAGCTGGGTTTTCTGCCCGAGGAGCTGGTGGAGTTCGAGCGCATTATCCGCAACGCCCAGCGCAAGGTGAAGCGCATCGAGCAGGACGGCGAGCTGTCGGTGGCCGCCATCGCCAAGACCTACAGGGAGATCAAACAGGGGGAGCGGATGGCCGAGCGCGCCAAGTGCGAGCTCGTGGAGGCCAATTTGCGCCTGGTGGTGTCCATCGCCAAGAAGTACACCAACCGCGGCCTGCAGTTTCTGGACCTCATCCAGGAGGGCAACATCGGCCTGATGAAGGCGGTGGACAAGTTCGAGTACAAGCGCGGCTACAAGTTTTCCACGTACGCCACCTGGTGGATCCGGCAGGCCATCACCCGCTCCATCGCCGACCAGGCGCGCACCATCCGGATTCCGGTGCACATGATCGAGACCATCAACAAGCTCATCCGCACCTCCCGCTACCTGGTGCAGGAGCTCGGTCGCGAGCCCATCCCCGAGGAGATCGCCGAGAAGATGGAGCTTCCCCTGGAGAAGGTGCGCAAGGTGCTCAAGATCGCCAAGGAGCCCATCTCCCTGGAGACCCCCATCGGCGAGGAGGAAGACAGCCACCTGGGCGACTTCATCGAGGACAAGGCCGTGACCTCGCCATCGGAGGCGGTGATCTCGCTCAACCTCGCGGAGCAGACCCGCAAGGTGCTGTCCACCCTCACGCCTCGCGAGGAGAAGGTGCTTCGCATGCGTTTTGGCATCGGCGAAAAGTCCGACCACACCCTCGAGGAGGTGGGCCAGGACTTCGAGGTCACCCGCGAGCGCATCCGCCAGATCGAGGCCAAGGCCCTGCGCAAGCTGCGCCACCCCTCGCGCTCCAAGCGCCTCAAGAGCTTCGTGGAGAGCTGAGCGAGTACGGTCTTCCCCTCCTCCCCGGTCTTTCCCTCCTCCCCGGTCTTTCCCTCCTCCCCGGTCTTTCCCTCCTCCCCGGTC
>CAYFWA010000245.1:6919-8733 GCA_964346625.1 uncultured Myxococcales bacterium | reverse complement strand
GCATCCATTGCGCAGTGAATCCACGCACCGCGGCAGCGAGGATGCCTTCCGGACAACCCGTAGCTTATGGATCGAAGCCAGCGGCACCCGGTTCAGCTCGACAGACCACAGGGACCACCGTAGGATCGGGGGAGCCATGCCCGTGCTCCCGTCCCGCGATCCGCGCCATCGTCCAGCGCCTTCAGCGCCTTCAGCGTTTTCAGCGCCTTCAGCGTTTTCAGCGTTTTCAGCGCCTTCAGCGCCTTCAGCGCCCTCAGCGCCTTCAGCGTTTTCAGCGCCTTCAGCGTTTTCAGCGCCTTCAGCGCCTTCAGCGCCCTCAGCGCCTTCAGCGCTTCCAGCGCCTCCAGCGCTTCCAGCTCGTCCCGAGCGGGAACGGGCCGGGGGGATCGACCGGCGCGGGTTTCTCAAGGCGGCCGGCGCCGCCGCCGGGGCCCTCGCCCTGCCCGGCTGCCCGCGGCCGAGCGCCGACCCACGCTTCCACCGGCTGCGGGTCACCGTGGAAGGGAAGAGCCGGTACCTGCACGTAGAGCGCCGCCCCCGCACCGAAGCCCTCGCGGTGAACGAGGGCCCCACGCTGCGCCGATACGTGGGCCACCGGTCGCCGCGGGTGCGCGAGGCCCAGCTCGTGTATCTGGCCCGCATGGCGTCGGTGGAGGAGGCGTTTTTCCACACCCTGCCCGACAACGTGTGGACCGAGGTGGGCTTCGCCACCGAGCGCGGCGACAACCGCTGGCAGGGTCACGGCGTGCGGATCCTGCCCACGCCTGCCATCCTGGACCTGTGGGACGGCCGCAAGCCGGGCTTTCCCCGACCCCGCCAGGTGATCAACTACCACAACCACCCCGTGCGGTTCGTCCGCCAGACCCTGCGCCGGCTCGGCAAGCCCCCCTCCTGGCAGCGCCTGGTGGACCTGCCCTCCGCCGGGGACCTGTTCGTCCACGCGAACCTCCGCCACAGCTTCGCTCGCCAGGGCATCCCACTGGTGTCGCGGGTGGCCATCCCGGACGCCCTGGTGACCTACGACGTCTCCGCTGCCCTGGCGAACCGCATCCAGCGCGCCAAGGCCCCCGACCAGCTCCGGGAGCTCACGGTCTACGAGACGGCGCGGCTGTCGTACGCCAAGAACGACATCAGCCGGGGCTACTTCCACGAGGTGCTCGCCGCGCGCCTGCGCCAGTTCGGCTTCCCCGAGGACACGGTGACCCTGCGTTTCGACCACCGGGTGCCCACCGTGGGGTGAGCGTCGGGCGTGCCAGGACCGGGGCGGGCAGGCGGGGTTGTCGCGTGACCAGCGCCGTGATAGTAAAGTACTGATATCCTGTCGGGGATGTAGGGTTCGGGAGGGGATGCAGGGTTCGCGTTGGGATGTAGGGTTCGGGGACGGCTTGTCACCGTTTGTCACCGTCCGGTGGTGTGCGGGGAGCGGCCGACAGCCGATCAACCAAAGGAGACCGGTGAGACCGGTGAGACCGGTGAGACCGAGCCGTCCCGCCCGATGGCCCGAGGACCTGGTGGAGGCCATGTCCTCGCATCTGCCGTACTCCATCGGCGAGGTCATCCTCCAGCGCATCGCCGAGTCCCCGGAGCTCGGGCCGGCGGCCTGGCGCACCACGGCGTGCCGCACCCGCCTCGTCGACTACCTGTGCCAGCGCGCCGAGATCTACCTGCGCTACCCCCAGCGCAAGCTCTTTCGGGCGGCGCTGGAGGCGGCCGCCCGCGCGGCCGGCGAGCGGCTGGGGACGCCGCCCCCCCAGCCCTCGCCGAACCTCGAAGCGAAGCCGAACCTCGAAGCGAAGCCGAACCTCGAAGCGAAG
>CAYFWA010000245.1:2763-6819 GCA_964346625.1 uncultured Myxococcales bacterium | reverse complement strand
GCGCCTGGGGTGCATGGGAATCACGACCGCGCGCCTGGGGTGCATGGGAATCACGACCGCGCGCCTGGGGTGCATGGGAATCACGACCGCGCGCCTGGGGTGCATGGGAATCACGACCGCGCGCCTGGGGTGCATGGGAATCACGACCGCGCGCCTGGGGTGCATGGGAATCACGCTCGCGCGCCAGGATCGGGGTCTGGCTCGCGAGCGCCCTCGTGGGGGTTGGCCTGGGCTGCGGGAGCGGGGGCTGCACCTGCAACCCCAGCCCCGGCAGCGAGCAGCCCGCCACCCGCGCACCGGTGCCGGATCAGCGCCCCGCGGCCCGCGGAACGGTGCCCGGATCCCAGGGAGCGGGCGCCGGATCGGCGCCCCGAACTGTGGCCTCCCCGGGGCAGCCGGGGGCGCCGCGGCCCGCCCCCCTGGCGCTGGCCGACGCCCGGGCCCGCTACCTGGCCTTCGAGAGCCCCGAGGCCACCTTCGCGGTCCCCTTTCCGCGAGGGGAGGTGGACACCGCCGAGGTGCGCCGCGAGGCGGCGCGCCAGCCCGAGACGAAGCGCCAGCCCGAGACGAAGCGCACCGGAGCCGGGACGCGGCGCGCCCCCCTCACCCTGACCGCCAGCGACGGCGCGGGGCTGAAGCTGGTAGCCCTGCGGGGCCGGGCCGTGCTCCAGGGTCCTTTGGCCTTCACCGAGCTCCGCATGACCTTCCACAACCCGGAGGCGCGCCAGCGCGAGGGCCGCTTCGAGGTCACGCTGCCCCCCGGCGCGGCGGTCAGCCGCTTCGCCATGAAGATCCGGGGCGCCTGGCAGGAGGCCGAGGTGGTACAGCGGCAGCGGGCGCGGGTCATCTACGAGGATTTTCTCCACCGGCGGCAGGACCCCGCCCTGCTGGAAAAGAAGGCCGGCGACGCCTTCCGCGCCCGGGTCTTCCCCATCCCGCCCAAAGGGGACAAGGAGATCCTGATCTCGTACTCCCACGAGCTGCCGGGGCAATCGGACACCTACCGACTGCCGCTGGTGGGTCTGCCGAAGATCGAGCGGTTGGATCTGATGGCCTTCGTGAGCACCACGGCTTCGGCCACGGACTCGACCACGGGCTCGGCCATGGGCTCGGCCACGGACTCGGCCACGGACTCGGCCACGGGCTCGGCCATGGGCTCGGCCACGGACTCGGCCACGGGCTCGGCCACGGGTTCGGCCATGGGATCGGCCAAGGGCTCGCCGGCCTCGTCGCTGGGCGGGCGCGCGCTCACCCACCAGGTGGTCCGGGTGCGCAAGCGGGGCTTTTTGCCCGACCGGGACTTCGTGGTGCGCTCTCGCAGCGCCATCTTCGGCCTGCGCCACGAAAACCTCGTGGTGGCGCGCGTGCGCCCCCGTGTGAAGAGCCGCCCGCAGCCCCTGAAGAGCCTGCTCGTGCTGCTGGACACCAGCGCCTCCCGCGCGGTGGGCTTCGGCCGACAGGTGCAGCGGCTGGGGCGGCTGGTGAAGGCCCTGCGCCGGTCACGGGGTGGCGACCTGCGGCTCCGGGTCGCTTGCTTCGATCAGGTGATCTTCCCGGTCTATGACGGGCCCGCCCGCAACTTCGGCGCCGAGCACCTGCGCCGGATCCGGCAGCGGCGCGCCCTCGGCGCCTCGGACCTGCACGGCGCGCTGCGCTGGGCCGCGCGTCAGAAGGGTGCCCGGCGGCTGCTGCTGATCACCGACGGCGTGGCCACCGCCGGACACCTCGAGAGCGACCGGCTGCGGCTCGCCGTCCTCGCATTGAAGCCCACCTTCAGCCGCCTGGATGTCCTCGCGGTGGGGGGCATCCGGGAGCAGGCCCTGCTCGCGCGGCTGGTGCGCGGCAACCTGGCCCGCGATGGCCTCGTGCTCGACGCACAGGCCCCGGTCGAGGAGATCGCCCGGCGGCTGGGGCGCTCCACCGTCTCGGGCGTCGCCGTCTCGGTGCCCGGTGCGCGCTGGGTGTGGCCCCCGCGCCTCGACGGCGTGCAACCGGGCCAGCAGCGGCTGATCTACGTGGATCTGCCCCCCTCGGCGCTCGCTCCCGGAAAGTCCCTGCAAGTGCGCCTCGGCCAGGCCCCCGCCCAGCAAGTGGCCTTGCAGCCGGTGGCGCGGCCGCTTTTGCAGCGGGCCTGGGTGAAGGCTCGCATGGCCCGGATCCAGGATCAGATGGACTCGCTGGCCCTGGGGGATCGCGACCTGCGCGCGGCCCTGTCGCGCCAGCTCGTCACCCTTTCGAAGCGCCATCGGGTGCTGTGCGACGACACGGCGCTGCTGGTGCTGCGAAGCGAGGCCGACTACCGACGCTACGAGATCGAGCGCAAGGGGCTGTCGGACATCCTCACCATCGGCGCCGACGGCCTCGAGGTGCGCCATCGAGCGCCGCAGGCGGGCGCCCCGGCCGCCTCGCAGACGCGCCCCGGCTCCGTCCGTCGGCGCGAAGGCGCCTCGGGAAAGAGAGCGGCCCCGACGCCGGCGCGGCCGGCGGCCCGCGCTCCCACGGCGCGGGGGCCGCGGGGTCGCCGTGACCGCAGGGTCGACCGCCTGGTGAAAAGCAGCGGCAGACCCCGCGCGCGGCGCATCCTCCGCGGGCTCTCCCAGGCCGGACGGGCGCGCGGCGCCCCCCGCCGGCGCCCGGCACGCCCCGCGCGGGCACGCCGCCGGCCGAGCCCGACGGCGCCGACACCGAGCCCCCGCAAAGGCGGCGCCGCCCTGCACGATCTGCTGGCCAAGCGGTCCACCGGGGCCGCGGCCGGGGCCAGGGCTGGGGCCGGGGCTGGGGCCGAGCGCAAGGTCCGCCGTCGCCCCCGCGTGGCTCGCAGCGCGTCCAAGGCCGCCCGCCGAGCCCCGGCCATGGGGCGGACGCGGCCCGGCGCCGCGGCGGCCCGACCCCTGGCGTCGCCCCCGGGGTCGCGGGGACGGTCCCCTGCCGGAGGCCGGTCCTCGTCGCTGATCCTGCCGGACGATCCGGGCCGACCGCCGCGCGGCGAGCGCCGGACGCGTCGCGGGGACCACCGGACGCCTCGCGGAGACCGCCGGACGCCTCGCGGGGACCGCCGGGGGCGGACCGCGCCCCCGACGCGCCGCAAGCCCTGGAGCGGCAAGCTGCTGCGCGTCAAGACGCTGCTGCGCAAAAAACAGGTGAGCCAGGCCCTGGTGGCCGCGCTGCGGTGGCGGGCCGCCTCGCCCGGAGACGTGCTCGCCCTGCTGGCGCTGGGCGAGGCGCTGGAGGCCGCCGGGGCCCTGGCCCTGGCCGCCCGGACCTATGGCTCGGTCATCGATCTGTACCCCTCCCGCGCCGACCTGCGCCGCCACGCCGGCCAGCGCCTGGAGCGGCTCGGCAAGGCCGGCTGGGCCCTGGCGGCGGACACCTACGCCCGGGCCGCCGCCCAGCGCCCGGATCACCCCGGCAGCCACCGGCTGCTCGCCTGGGCCCTGGTGAAGCTCGGCGAGTACCGCGCCGCCTTCGCGGCCATCGAGCGGGGGCTGCGCCAGCGCTACCGGCGGAGCAATTTCCCGGGGGTGGGACGAATCCTGCGAGAGGATCTCCGGCTCATCGCCGCCGCCTGGATTCAGCGGGAACCGGACAACCGACCCGGGGTGCTGGCCCAGCTCGAGCGCCACGGCCTGAAGCCGGCCCACCGCCCGTCGCTGCGCTTCGTGCTCTACTGGGAGACCGACGCCAACGACGTCGACTTCCACGTCCACGACGCCCGGGGCGGACACGCCTACTTCCGTCACCCGCAGCTTCCCTCCGGGGGGCAGCTCTACGCCGACGTCACCACCGGCTACGGCCCGGAGTGCTTCACCGTCGAGGGCGTGCCGCGCACCTTCCCCTACTACCTGAAGATCCATTACTTCCGCCGCGGGCCCATGGGCTATGGCATGGGCAAGGTCGAGGCCCTGTGGCACGACGGCAAGGGGGGCCTGACCTTCCGGCAGCTCCCCTTCGTGGTGATGAACGACGGCGCCTTTTTGAGCCTGGGCGCCGTGGAGCGCGCGATCACGCGCTAGCGCTCCCAATCACGCGCTAGCGCTCCCAATCACGCGCTAGCGC
>CAYFWA010000245.1:0-2663 GCA_964346625.1 uncultured Myxococcales bacterium | reverse complement strand
CGCGCTAGCGCTCCCAATCACGCGCTAGCGCTCCCAATCACGCGCTAGCGCTCCCAATCACGCGCTAGCGCTCCCCAAAACAGTCTCCCCCTCAACTGTCTGCGGTGATACAATCCTCGAATTGACTGTTTTTCCGACTAGCCCCTGCCCGCGGTGGCGTAGGGGAGGCGAAGCAAGGCGTTGAAAGCCCAAACACTGGCGAGCCCAAACGCTCGTCCTTGGAGGTATGCTACCCATGAAACGACAACCGAGCTTCCGAAAGTGGGTCTCTTTATTCGCGGTGACCGGTCTCTGGCTCGCCGCCGGCGCCTGGACCGGGTGCGGCGACGACGACGGGGACACGAACGACAACAACATCAATAATAACAACACCGTCGACCAGGAGATCTGCGACGACCAGATCGACAACGACGGGGACGGGGACGTGGACTGCGACGACGCGGACTGCGCCGACGATCCGGCCTGCCAGCAGACCGAGTACGAGCAGCTCACCCTGGTGTCCACCTCTGACATCCACAACCACGCCCTGGGCTACGGCCCCTTGCTCGACGAGGGCACCCCCCACACCTCGGGCGGCTTCGCACGCCTGGCCACGGTCATCGGCACCATCCGGGCCACCCAGGAGGCCTCGGGGATCCCGGTGGTGGTGGTGGACAGCGGCGACTGGACCATGGGCACGGTCTTCGATTTCGCCACGGAAAACCCCATCTCCCTGCAGTTTTTCGCCAACCTGCAATACGACGCCATCACCTGGGGCAACCACGAGTTCGACTGGGGCCCCGCAGGGCTGGCGATGCTGCTGAGCAACCACGCCACCAACATCCTGCCCGGCACCGAGCCGGTGCCGATCCTGGCCGCCAACACCGTGTTCGACAGCCAGTCCAGCGAGGACGACCCGCTGGAGGCCGTGGCCGCCCAGATGGTGTCCGACTCCCTCGTGCTCGATCTGCCAAACGGGCTGAGCATCGGCCTGTTCGGCGCCATGGGCGAGACCGCCGACCAGGACGCCGCCACCGCCACGCCCGTGACCTTTGATCACGAGGTGAGCACCTACCAGGCCGTGGTGGACGACCTGCGCAACGAGCAGGGCGTGGATCTGGTGATCCTGATCTCCCACGGGGGCGTGGAGGCCGACGGCAGCGGGGACGACGCCGACCTGGCCCAGGCGGTCACCGGTATCGACATCATCGCCTCGGGCCACGCGCACACCGCCACCGCCGACGTGATCGTCCCGGATGGCACGAGCACCTACATCTTCGAGCCCGGCGCCTACAGCCGGCACGTGAGCCAGCTCGACGTCACCTACAACGTCACCGATGCTGAGATCGACAGCGTGGACTACCAGATGCACGCGGTGGACCACACGGTCACCGCGGACGCCAGCACCCAGGCGATGGTGGGGGGCTACATGCACGCCATCGACCAGGTCATGATCCCGGCGCTGGGCACCGGCACCGCCTCCCCGGTGGCGGAGCTGGACTTCGACCTGTCCTCCGATGACCACGCCCCGGTGGTGGGCCCCTCGCCGCTGGGCTACCTGGTCACCGACGCCATGCGGACCATCTCCTCGCTCGTGGTGCTGTCCACCGCCGAGGCCACCCCCTTCGACGTGGCGGTGCTGCCCAAGGGGCTGCTGCGCGACAGCCTGTACGCCGGGGACTCGCACACCGTGACCTTCGCCGATTTGTTCCGGGTGGTGCCCCTGGGCGTGACCCCGGACAGCCAGCAGGCGGTGCCCATCGGCTGGCCCCTGGTGTCCATGTACCTCACCGGGCCGGAGCTGCGCAACGTGGCCGAGGTCTCCGAGAGCCTGGCGCCCATGGCCGGCGCCTCGGCCTACCTGCACCTGTCCGGAGTGCGCTACTCCGTGGATCCCGCCGGCGGATTTTTGCAAACCGTGGACGCGCTGTATCTGTGCGGCACCGCCCTGCCCGCGGGCTATGGCGGCGACGAGGACTACTACAGCCTGAGCTGCCCGGCCGCCGCCGAGCTGGATTTGAACGACACCACCACGCTGTATCGGCTGGCGGTGGACGTCTACACCGTGCTGGTGATGGGCATCGCCGCCGACTATGGCCTGGCCATCGAGCCCAAGGACGCGGCGGGTGACCCCATCGACCTGGCGGACATGTCCGCCATCCTGGCCCAGCGCATCGACGCGGATCCCGCCACCGCCGGCGTACAGGATCTCAAGGAGTGGGTGTCGCTGCTGTTTTTCGTGTGGTGCGAAAATCCGCACCCGAGCCTGAGCTGCTTCATCCCCGACACCGACAGCAACGGTCTGGGTGAGATCCCCTCGTTCTATGACGTGGCCGGCGCCGCCCTCGGCCGGGATCAGGGCCCCACGAACTAGCTCGTCTCTGTCCGGTCTGGCTCCAGGCGAAACCGGGAAAACCACGTCGCCAGGGCCAGGCCGGACAGGATGTGCCAGATGCCCCACCAGGCGGTGATCACCGCCATGCCCCCCAGCCCCTCGAAGAAGTTGAACACGAGGATCAGCCCCAGGGCGGAGTTCTGCAACCCCACCTCGATGGTCACCGCCCGCCGGTCCCGGGCCGCGAGACCGAACAGCCGCGCCGCGCCGTAGCCCAACCCCAGGGCCGAGGCGTTGTGGATCAGCACGGCGAGAAACACCATGCTGATGGCTGCCAGGAAGTGCGTCC
>CAYFWA010000244.1:0-8751 GCA_964346625.1 uncultured Myxococcales bacterium | reverse complement strand
TAGCTGAGGACGTCGCCTGGGGGACCCGGCCCCCGGAGCCGGCCCCCGGAGCCGGCCCCCGGAGCCGGCCCCCGGAGCCGGACGCCGGAGCCGGCCCCCCGGAGCCGGACGCCGGAGCCGGCCCCCGGAGCCGGACGCCGGAACTGCGAAAAAGTTGGGGACCCGGCTCGGTGAGCGATCCTGGTACCACAGCCGTGTGGCTTGACAACCCACATCACTCCTTTCTAGGATTGTGGTGATTTCTCGATTTTTCAGATGCTTAGGAGTCGCAGTCCTGCATGTCCACGCACCGATTTCGATTCGTGCGGCGCCGCTCCCTTAGGGCTCGCGAGGCGCGCGTGGGCCCCACGGGACCGTGGCCGCCTCCGTTTTCCCAAGCTCCCTTTGAAAGGAACCCCATGAAACGCGTTCGTCCAGGGCTTTTGCTTCGCCATTGCCTGACCCATTGCCTGACCCACGGCCTTTCTCATCTGCTCCTGCTGCTGCTCGCCACCGGGGTGACCGGGTGGGTCGCCTGCACCCAGGGACCGGCGTCCGGGGCCCCCGAGCTGGGTCAAAGCGCCCGCCCCATCGTCGGGGGGCAGACCACCAGCGCCCACCCGGGCGTGGGGGCCATGACCTTTGTCTATCCCGGCTCCGGCTACAGCGGCTCGTTTTGCTCGGGGACGCTGATCGGCACGGACTGGGTGCTCACCGCGGCGCACTGCATGGGCGAGGTGGCGGGCATCGATCTCGAGGCCAACCCCCACCTCATCCACTTCATGATCGGCACCGACGCCCGACCCAGCGGCGGGGCGCCCATCGACGGGACCCTGTATCAGGCCGCGGCGGTGTACGTGCACCCCAGCTATGACCCCCAGAACCAGCAAAACGACATCGCGCTGGTGCACCTGCAGGACCTGGCCCCGGCCAGCTACGTCATCGACATCAACCAGAGCTACATGGATGGGAGCTGGATCGGCACCAGCACCACCTACGTGGGCTACGGGGTCAACGACGGCGCCAACGAGACCGGCGGCGGGATCAAGCGCATCGGAGTCAACTTCATCTACAGCGTCTACCAGTCGGCGTACCAGTCCAACGCTACGGAGGGGACGGGGGTCTGCTTTGGCGATTCGGGCGGCCCCGGGCTGATCCAGACCGGAGGCACGTGGTACGTCATCGGGGTCAACTCGGGCGTGGGCGGCGCCTCGGGCTCGGATCCCTGCCTGGGCTACGGCGCTCACACCCGGGTGGACGCCTTCGCCTCCTGGATCAACGGCCTCATCGGCGGCACGCCGCCGGACTGCAACACCACGCCGTCGCTATGCCAGTGCGCCCAGGCCTGCCAGGCCAGCGGGAGCTGCGACAACACCGCCTGCCAGGTCAACGACTGCCAGGGGATCGTCACGTGCATGGAGGGCTGTGGGGCCAACGACCAGGGCTGCCTCATCGACTGCTACTGGACCGGCACGGATCCGGGGCGCGCCGACTACGACGCCTTCCAGCAGTGCTACGTGAGCAACGGCTGCGACAGCGCCTCGGACCCGTCGGCGTGCATCTCGCAGCACTGCATGACCGAGTACCAGGCGTGCTTCCCGCCCGAAAACTGCGACATCACCGGCGGGGACTGCTTGAGCGGTGAGGCCTGCTACCCCGCCCAGAACAACGCCACGGACTGCTACCCCTCCAACGGCAAGCAGCTCGGCGCCGCCTGCGATCCCAACCTCACCACCGAGCTCGACTGCGGCGACGGCCTGGTGTGTCTGTCCTACAGCAACGGCGACTACTGCGCCGCCCTGTGCCTGGACAACGCCGACTGCGGCGCCGACGAGTACTGCTACGCGCCGGTCTTCCAGAACGTGGCGGACATCGGCGTGTGCGTCTGCGTGGACGACGACAACGACGGCTACTGCGCGGTGGACGACTGCGACGACAACGACGCCCAGACCCACCCCAACGCCACGGAGCGCTGCGACGACGGGGTGGACAACAACTGCAACGGGATCGTGGACGAGAACTGCGCGGCCTGCGTGGACGACGACGGTGACGGCTACTGCGCCGTGGACGACTGCGACGACACCGACCCCACCGTGAACCCGGGCACCACCGAGTACTGCGGCGACGGCGTGGACAACAACTGCGACGGTCAGGTCGACGAGAACTGCGGCACCTGCACCGACGCCGACGAAGACGGCTACTGCGAGGCGGTGGACTGCGACGACGACGACGCCGCGGCCCACCCCAACGCCGCGGAGCGCTGCAACGACGGGGTGGACAACGACTGCGACGGCCAGGTGGACGAGGGCTGCGAGAGCTGCACGGATCACGACCAGGACGGCTACTGCTCGGACGTGGACTGCGAGGACGCCAACGACCAGATCTCGCCCGGCGCCATGGAGACCTGCTTCGACGGCCTGGACAACAACTGCAACGGCCTCATCGACGAGGGGTGCGTCTGCACCGACGCGGACCTCGACGGCTACTGCGACGGCCAGGACTGCGACGACAGCGATCCCTACATCAACCCGGTGGCCACCGAGGTCTGCGGCGACGGCGTGGACAACAACTGCGACGGCCGGGTGGACGAAAACTGCGGCGGCGCCCCGGGCGGCGGCTGCCACACCGCCGGCGACGCTCCGGCCGGCGCCCCCCTCGCCGTGTCGCTGCTGCTCGGCCTGCTGTGGGTCCGTCGCCGCCTGCGGGCCTGACCCAGCCTCCCTCCCACCTTCGCTCCGCGGCCGACGTCCTCTCCGCCTTGGTCGCAGCTACTGTAAACGACCGCGCTTCACGCTCTCGATGTCCTCTCCGGGGCCGACGTCTTCTCCGCGGCCGACGTCTTCTCCGCGGCCTTGAGCCGTCGCACAAGAACCGTGATCTCGGGCTGAAGTTTCGCTATGTTTGGGCCCTTCACGTCTGGGCCCTCCACGTCTGGGCCCTCCACGCCCCGAACCCGCGGTGGCCTGGGGCCGCAGCGAGATGGCGGGGAGACGGTGAGCCATGGCAGCCCAAGACACCCGAGAGGCGCGGATCCTGCAGCGCCTGATTGACCGCGGACAGGTGAGCGCCGACGACCTCGCCCGGGCCCGGCGCCATCCGGCGGTGCAGCGCGAGGGGATTGGGCGGGCCCTGGAGCTGCTCGGCCTGCTGTCCGAGCGCGAGTACCTGGGCGTGCTGGCCGAGGAGGCCGGCACCGAGGTGGTGGAGCTCGAGGACGTGGGGCAGTACGACTGGGCTCTGGCCGAGGCGGCCTCCTTCGAGCTGTGCGCGCGGTACCTGGCGCTGCCTTTGGCCCTGGAGGGCCAGACCGTGGTGGTGGCCATGCGCGACCCGGGAGACCTGCGGGCCATCGACGACCTGCGCTTTCGGCTGGGCACGCGGGTCCGGCCGGTGGTGGCCCGGCAGGGGGCCCTGCGCGATGCCCTGCAGCGGGTGTTCCCCGAGGAGGCCTCACGGCACCTGGCCCGCGAGGACGCGGTGGTGCACGAGGCGCAGACGCGGGGTCTGCTGCCGGTGGTGGATTCCCGGCCGGAGGTGGAGGCGCGGCTGCGTCGGCACTATCTGGCGTATCTCGACTCCAGCGTGCAACCGGAGCAGGGGGCGGCAGAGACCAGGCACCGCACGGCAGCGAAGGCGCGGCGGGAAGGCGCGACCGGTGAGAGCCGGGAGCCCGAACCCCAGCTCCCCCATGAGTACCTCGCCGCCGTGCGCTTGACCCACGAGCTGCTGGTCACCGCCGTCGCCGAGGGGCAGAGCCATGTCCGGCTGGATCTGTTCGGGCACCGAACGCGGGTGCAGTGGCGGAGCGGCGGGGCCTGGCAGCCCCCCGCGGCGCTGCCCGAGGCGCTGTCGCTGTGGGTGATCTGGCACGCCAAGACCCTGTGCGGATTGCCCGTGGGTCCGCTGGAGCAGGCGGTGCAGGCGCCCTACGGGTTGGTGGCGCCACCCGACGAGGCCGTGCGGTGGTTCCGGCTGTTTTTCGTGCCGGTGCGCGACGGCCACCTGCTGTTGGCACAGACCGTGCTTCCCGAGGTGGACCTCGGCCCGCAGGCCCTGCTCGAGCCCGCCAATCCGCGGCTGGGCCGCTGGTGGCGTCACTACAATCAGGGGCTCGTGGCCGCGTCCGCCGGCCGCCTCGAGGTGGCCGAGGCCGCCCTGCTGGCCGCGGCGGAGGCGGCCGACGAGGCCGGGGAGCCGGGCCGGCTGCCCCTGGCCGACACCCTGGAGCGGCTGGCCGAGGCCGTGGACGCCGCCGGCCGACCCGACGACGCCCAGGTGCTCTACGAGCGCGCCCTGGGCGTCAAGCAACAGGCCGTGGGGCCGGACTCCCCGCTGCTGGTCTCCTGCCTGGTGGGGCTCGGCGAGCTGGACGCGCGCCAGGGCCGCTTCGAGGAGGCCACCGAGCGGCTGCGCGCCGCCCTGTCCCGGGTGGAGCTCGCCTACGGCGCCGAGGACCTGCAGGCCGCCTGGCTGCTCGAGCGGGTGGGGCGGGTCTGCGCGGCCCGGGGCCAGACCGGCGAGGCGGCCTCCTGCCAGCAGGAGGCCGACGCGCTGGTGCGCCGGCTGCTCGAGGTGGAGCCCGACGCGCTGCGGGGCGCTCCGCGGGCCGCCCACCCCCTTCGGCCAAGACATCGCGTTTGACGTGACCCGGTAAGCTGGTACGCTTTACGGCGACTGAGACACAAGCCGGTCGTCGCGCGCCGCGCTCGGGGGGATCCGGGCCGCGGGCGGTGATCCGGTGCGACCAGAATCAGCGGTCTCGGACGAGAGATCCGGAGAGCATGAGCGAGAACCACCAAGAATCAAAACCACGCAGGAGATTGCACCATGGCTGACTTCGACAAGGCACTCGAGGTGGGGCGTCCGCCCAACGTGCGGCGCCTCTTTCCGAGCTCACGCGCGCTGCTGGTCAGCGGCAAGTACATCGACGCGGCGATGCTCAAAAAGGGCAAGGCCATCGCCATGGCCGCCAACGGCCGCAGCCACCTGGTGCTGCGGGGGGCCCTGCGCGCCGCCCAGCGGGCCAACGCGGCGATGATCATCGAGATCGCCCGCTCCGAGGGGGGCGCCAACGCCTACTGCCCGGTGAACTACTGGAACATCGCCCGGCAGGTGGATGCCGTGTGCAACGAGCTCGGCATCCGGGTGCCGGTGGCCATCCACGCGGACCACTACGGCATCAAGAAGGAGGCCGACATCGCTCCGGCGAAGGTGGAGATCCCCACCCTGTTCGAGCACGGCATGACCTCCATCGCCATCGACGCCTCGCATCTGCCCGACGACGAGAACCTGCTGGCCAGCCTGGCGCTGTCCGAGCACGTGCCCGACTGGGCGTCGCTCGAGACCGAGGTGGGCGAGATCAAGGGCAGCGCCGGCCTGTCCACCGCCGAGGAGGCCTTGTTCCTCATCCGCGGCCTCGACGCCCACGACGTGCACCCCACCTGGATCGCGCTCAACAACGGCACCACCCACGGCATCCAGGACAGCGGCGCGGGCATCCAGGTGGAGCTCACCGCCTCCATCCACGAGGCCCTAGCCCCCTACCAGGTCAGCGGCGCTCAGCACGGCACCTCGGGCAACGACTCCGAGCGCCTGCGCCAGATCGCCCGGCAGACCCGCACCACCAAGGCCAACGTGGCCACTGCCCTGCAGATGGTCTCCTGGGGCGTGGAGGTCAACGACTACGGCAACGCCGTGCTCGACGCCGAGGGCAACTTCAAAAAGAAAAAGGGCGAGGGCGTTAGCGCGGCGCTGTGGGAGGAGATGACCGCCTACGCCGCCGAGCAGGGATTCAAGGGCGGAAACTACAAAAAGCTCAACCGCCCGTTCGAAAACAAGATTCTCGGCCAGCCCGCCGCGGTGCGCGAGCGCATGGCCCAGGCCGTCGAGGACTTCGTCCATCGGATGCTCACCGAGGTGTTCGCCGCCACCGACACCGCGGACATCGCCATCGACCTCATCAACGAGCAGGGCTCCCACGAACACGGCGCCAAGGTGGAGCGGATCGAGGACCCGGCCGAGTGGACCCCCGAAAAGATCCGCGAGCGGGCCAAGACCATCGAGTCCGACCGCGGCCCCGAGGGCGACTTCGACGACTGAGCACGTTTCGCCCCCGCGCCCCCCTTCACCCCGGGCTCTCCCGGCGGGTAGGGACCCGAATTTTCCAGTATCTACCTATACATATAGGACTTGAGCCTGGCGTTCCCGGGCCCCCGCGTTTCGCTCGCAGGACCCCGAGCGACCGACCCGCCGGATTCCCGAAATGTGATCTGGATCAAATCCAGGGTTCCATTGAGGATTTCATCGGTGTTGGGAAGTTGACAGGATACGGTTCAGCGCTAGACTGGTTGATCAAGCTCGAGTGAAGGCGAAATGTCAGAGCACGCCCAGCGTGCGGGACAGAGGCGAAAAGGTTCCTACATCGGTCGTTAACAAGAACTAAGGAGAAAGGAAGAAAATTATGAGAAAACTTAGCATTGCACTTTCGCTGGTGGCGGCCTTCGGTCTCGCCGTGGTGGCCTGCGGCGACGACGACGACAAGAACGCCTGTGAGAAGGCCGCAGACGTGATGATGGACGGCATGGACGGCTACTGCGACGGCAAGGCCGACCAGTGCTGGGCCTGCGACTGCCACAACCAGGACCTCGTGGCCACCCCCACCGGGAGCGGCACCGACATGACCTGGGAGTGTGCCGAGCCCGATCCGGTGGACACCACCTGTGACGGCACCGACCTCGAATCCGCCCAGGAGTGCCTGGACGACAAGGCCGCCTGCGAGCAGAGCGCGGCCGACAGCATGGAGACGTTCTGTAACGCCACCACGAAGTAGCGCCCCCGCGGCGAGACGATGACCGATGGAGGCCCGGGCTGCCCAGCAGCCCGGGCCTCTTTTTTTTCAAGAGCTTCAATGCTGGGGACGGTAGCCCGGCACGAGCATGTGCGCCAGGCGCGGCGGGTTGCGCACGCCCTGCTCGGCCATCCACTCCACGGCCTCGGCGCTCAGCTTCCGGCCTTGCTGCCCGCCGCGCAGCTTGCCGAGCCAGTGCTTGGCCGACGCGGTGAGCAGCCGGGTGCCGGCGGCCTCGCCGGTGGCCACGGCGCGCTCGAGGGCCCGCCGGGCCTGGTCGCGGGGGGTGCCGGGGGTGAGCCAGCGCGCCCCCGCCTCCAGGAAGCGGCCCATGGCCTCGGCGGACTGGTGCTCGGCGTGGATGAGGATCCTGGCGCAGCGGTGGGCCTCCTTGAGGTGGGGCCGCCTCCGGGCGCCGCGCAGGGTCTCGGCCATGCCCAGGTGCACCCGCCCGCGGATGCGGGAAAACTCGAGCTTGAGCCCGCTGACGCGCAGCAGCCCCGAAGACTCCACCCGCCGCTGCTCGGCGCGCAGGTGCGCCCAGGCCTCGTGGGGCTGCTCGGCGTACAGGGCCTGCTCGCAGCGCGCGTACAGGTGAAACAGGTGCTGGACCTGGTACATGTCCCTGGGCCAGGCGCCGAGCACCCCCTCGATGTCGCGGCGCGCCCGCGGCAGATCGTCGCGGGCGAGCCAGACGAGGGACTGGTAGGTCCGCAGGTTCGCCACCTGGTAGAGGTCCCCGGTGCGCTCGGCGTCGGCGCTGTACTGGTCGAAGCGCTCGGACAGCTCCCGCAGCCGACCCGACATGCGCAGCGCCCAGCACATGAAGGAGCGGGTCATGGCCAGCTCCCAGGACACGCCGTGGCACCGATCCAGGAAGTGCTGCTCCACCTCCACCAGCTCGTCGGCCACGGCGGAGAAGTCGCCCTCGAAGTAGCGCACGAGGCAGCGGCTCATCCACAACAGGCCCCGCAGCGCCGGGTCCTCGATGCGCCGGGCGAGCACGTCCGCCTCGTTGACGTAGGAGCGGGCCCAGTCGAAATAGCCCGGGCCCATGCCCGCGAGCTGGCTGCCCAGCAGCGCCAGCCCCTGGGCCACCCGGTAGCGGTCTCCCACCTCGAGGGCCTTGATCACGAAGCGCACCAGCAAGTCGGTGGAGCGCACCACGTCCACCACCGCCAGGCCCACGTTCGCAGACCACAGCACGTCCAGCCGTCGGCGGTCCCGCTCCGGGATGGCCGCGGCCGGGCGCTCGCGAAAGCGGGTGCCCCGCAGCTTGAGGTAGCCCAGCCGGCTGGCCACCGACAGGGTGGCGCCGCGGGTGGTGCTCGCCATCCGCAGGCCCACCGACCACAGCACACCTTCCATCACCTCCATGCCCCGGGCGATGTGGCCGCCCCGCAGGTACTGGGCGGCGGCCAGGTGCGTGAGCACGTCCGCCTCCGCCGGCTCCACCACCGCGGCGGCGCGCTGGTAGGCCTCGGCGGCCTGGCCGGAGCGGCCGGCGTTGGCCAGGCAGTCGCCCAGCGCCCGCAGCAGCGCGGGTCGGGCCTCGAGGTCGGTCTCCAGCTCCAGGGCGGCCTCGTACAGGGTCGACGCCCGCTCGAAGGCCAGCTTGGCCTGGGCCTGGGCGGCCGCCTCGCGGACGTAGCGCTTGGCCTCGTCCGGCTGGTCGGCCGCCATGAAGTGGCGGGCCAGCATGTCGATGCGCTGCGGGTCCCACCGCTCGATGGACTCGGCTAGCCGCTCGTGGAGCCGCCGCACGTGTTTCGGCTCCAGGCTGGCCACGACGGCCTCGCGGACCCGGTCGTGGTAGGGCTCCACCGGGTCCGGGGCGCGCAGGCCGTGCTGACGCACGAGCCGGGAGTCGGCCAGCGCGGCGATGGAGACGTCCCAGGCCGCAGACGGGATCTCCATGCGGGCGG
>CAYFWA010000243.1:6665-8752 GCA_964346625.1 uncultured Myxococcales bacterium | reverse complement strand
CAGTCCAGACCCGCGAGCGAAGCGAGCTCACGCAGCCAGCCGGGATGAATCGGCGGGCTGAACGATCAGATTATTCGTGATCGGGGCCTGAGTCACGCTCGACACCGCTGGCCGTCGCCGGGGCGCTCGCGCGGGGAGCGCTGGGACGGCCCGCGGGTGGGCGCTCCAGGAGGAACCCCCATGCGAAATCCCACGACCCGCTGTCGCCCTCGGTCCCGGGCCCGTGCGGGGGGCCGGAACCGCGCTCTCGTCGGGCCCTGGCAGATTGCCGCGGCCGCTGATCACGGGCGCAGCCTCGCCGGGGCCGCGGCCGTAGGCGTCGCCGCGCTTCTCATGACGCTGCCGTCGGCTTGCGAGTACGACGACGGCATCCCCTACCAGGATCTGCGGGAGCGCTGCGTCCAGCGGATCAACGAGTATCGCGCCACCGAGGGCTTGCCCCCCTACCAGCGATGGAAGGGCGGGGAGGAGTGCGCCGACGAGGAGGCGCGGCTCGACAGCCTGAGCGGCACGGCCCACGGGGCCTTCCCCATGTGCGGCGAGAGCGCGCAAAACGAGTGCCCGGGCTGGCCATCGCTCGACTCCACCGTGGAGGGTTGCCTCGACATGATGTGGGCCGAGGGGCCGGGCGAGCCCTTCTCCGAGCACGGCCACTACCTCAACATGAGCTCCACCTCGTTTACGGAGGTGGCCTGCGGGTTCCACGTGACCCCCAGCGGCTCGGTGTGGGCGGTGCAGAACTTCCGGTAACAGAAGACCAACCCCGGACCACGTAGACTTCGCGCAACGGCTCGCGCCAGACCTGCGGTGTCACCGATCAGAGCGCCGCGAGCCGCTCGCGGGCCAGCGCTTCATCCAGCCGCGCCTCGCAGGCGCGGAAACAGCAGACGGCCATTTGCAAACAGTGCCGGGCACGGGCGCGCCCCCCCCACCGCCTCGCGGCCGATGAGCTTCGCGGCCAGGGGGTCGCTCGGGATGGAGCCGATCGGTGACCTGGTAGACGACGCCCATCCCGCCCTGTCCGAGCAGCCGCTGGACCTCGTAGCGCTCGTTGAGCACGTCACCCGGCGCCCAGTGAGCCCGTCCCCCGCCCGTGGCGCCGCTGGCAGGACGGGCGGCTCGCGCCTTCGGGGTCGCAGGCGCACAGGACGGCTTCACCGGAGAGGGATCCACCAGGGTCACCTCGTCTCGCGAGGGCACCCAGAGGGTCGAGGCCGTCTCGGCGCGATCCTTGTCGTTTCCCATGAGCGTTCGTCCGGTCCCTTTGCCGCCACCGAGCGGCCGCCCGCCCGGATAGGTCCCCCATGGTACCACCGCGTCGCATAATCGCGAACGACTCGGCCGCAGGCCGCTTGACACTCCGGCGGGGGGCGTACTAGCGTCTCATCGGACCCGTTTCGTCCAGAGGGCATGAGGCAGAAGGTGATCCCGGTTGCGTTCCGAGGGAGGCGATGAGCGCCGCGCGTGATACGCCCACCGGTGGGGTGCGCGGCGACCACGGCACGGGTGGGCGCCCCGGCGAACGCGAGGGCGGGGGCGGGGGCGGGGGCGAGGACGAGGTGACGGCCGTGCGCCCCGTGAAGGGCGAAGCACGCCAGGCGCCAAAGGCGAGCGAGAACTCGGTGCCGACGCTCCCGCCCGTGGACTACGGATCCTCCCCGTTGCGACGGGGCGTGCACCTGCAGGCCCACTCGGCCCGTGATCCGAGCGTGCCGCTGCACGAGCTGGTGGATCTCCAACGGTTCGGTCGGCCGGGCCAAGGGGGGACCGAAGCCATGGCGTCCGAGGACGCGGTGCTGGACGCGGAGGCGACGCCGGGCGCGGAGGCAGCGCCGGGCGCGGAGGCAGCGCCGGGCGCGGAGGCAGCGCCGGGCGCGGAGGCAGCGCCGGGCGCGGAGGCAGCGCCGGGCGCGGAGGCAGCGCCGGGCGCGGAGGCAGCGCCGGGCGCGGAGGCAGCGCCGGGCGCGGAGGCAGCGCCGGGCGCGGAGGCAGCGCCGGGCGCGGAGGCAGCGCCGGGCGCGGAGGCAGCGCCGGGCGCGGAGGCAGCGCCGGGCGCGGAGGCAGCGCCGGGCGCGGAGGCAGCGCCG
>CAYFWA010000243.1:0-6565 GCA_964346625.1 uncultured Myxococcales bacterium | reverse complement strand
CCGGGCGCGGAGGCAGCGCCGGGCGCGGAGGCAGCGCCGGGCGCGGAGGCAGCGCTAACCGCGGAGGCGGCGCTGGCCGCGGAGGCGGCGCTGGCCGCGGAGCCAGGAGCCGGCGGCTCGGAGGGGGCAAACCCCAAGGACGCGGGGACGCCGCCGCCGGCCGCCCTGGACCGGGGCTCGCTTTGGCCGGACGACTGGGAGGACGACGAGAAGGGGGAGGGCGATGACGGCAACCGGATCGACCGGGCGTCCTACCCGAGCCTGGATCGCAGTGGCGAGCGCGCGGTCGAGGACGAGGACGAAGATACGGGGCTGTGGCACAACCCCTACCCGACCGCGGAGCCGGGCGCGCAGCCGGGGGAAATCCTGATCGGAGGCCGCTATCGGCTCGACGAGGCGCTGGCCGACGGTGGGATGGCCACGGTGCACCGCGTGACCCACGTCAGCCTGGACAAGGCCTTCGCCCTGAAGGTGATCCAGGACGATCGCACCCTGGATCCGCGGGTGCGGGAGCTGTTCATCCGGGAGGCGCGGATGGCCAGCCGGCTGGATCATCCCCACATCGTCCAGGTCACCGACTTCGGCGTGGATCCCGGCATCGGGGCCTACATCGTGATGGAGTATCTGCAGGGCGAGCCCCTGCGCCAGCGGCTGGATCGACGCGGCGGGCTGCCGCTGCCCCTCGCCCTGCCCATAGTCTTGCAGGTCGCCCAGGCCCTGCACTACATGCACCAGCGGGAGATCATCCACTGTGACGTGAAGTCCACCAACCTGTTTTTGTGCCAGCTCGCGCCGGACGACCACCGGCGCGTCCACGTCAAGCTCATCGACTTCGGCCTGTCGCGCTACACGGCCTCGGGCGCCACCCTGGCGGACGTGGAGGTCGGGGGGACCCCGGACTACATCGCCCCCGAGATGATCCTGGGCGGCGGGCCCCAGCCGAGCGTGGACATCTACGCCCTCGGGGTGCTGTTTCACGAGGTGATCACCGGGCGGATGCCCTTCTCGGGCAACGCCAAGGAGCTGCTGGTGGCGCACCTGCACCAGGCGCCCACGCCGCCATCGGCGCGGATCCCCGAGGGGCTCGATCCCCGGGTGGACGCGCTGGTGCTGCGGCTGCTTTCCAAGCGCCCGGTGGATCGGCCCG
Organism: uncultured Myxococcales bacterium; assembly: GCA_964346625.1. Classification (GTDB taxonomy): domain Bacteria; phylum Myxococcota_A; class Polyangia; order HGW-17; family JAJRWW01; genus CAYFWA01. The sequence goes on along the minus strand of CAYFWA010000243.1, from coordinate 5,418 downwards.
AGAGCATGGCCGAAGTGATCCGTCTGCTGCGGCAGCTCGCCCAGGAGCTCGGCCTGGAGCAGGAGCACCCCTGGAAACGGATGCGGCGTACCGAGCAGCTGCGGCTGCAGACCCGCCGGGATCAGGAGCTGGCCAACCTCCGCGCCATGCTCGACGCTGCGCCCATCCCGCTGTTTCGCCTGGACGAGTCGGGCGCCGTGCTGGTGGCCAACCGCGCCTTCTGCAATTTCGTTGCCTTGCCCCCCGATCGGGTGGTGGGCACCTTCATCGGGCTCACCGGGCTGGATCAGATCTTTCCCTACGCCGGCGCCCGGGTGGTGGAGGCGGTACGGCGAAACGACCACCAGCCGCTGGTGAACACGGCCACCTACGTCAGCGCCGAGCGCGGCCCCATCACCGTACGCTTGACCCTGGTGCCGGAGGCCGATCCCCAGGGCCGGATCACGCACTTCACCGGTACGTTGCACCCGGTGGGGGCGTGAGCTTGCGCTCCCCTCGGTGGGCTCGTGCGAGCGGGAGAGACGTCCGTCCAGGGTGCAGGGTGGCGTTCGTCGTTACGGTGGGGTAGAGATCCCTTTCAGCGAGTTTGAACGCGTGCCGTGGGCACGCCCTAGGACCACGAGGTTCGCGATGATCATCTCGATGCGATCCGGGCGGGGACCGCAACCAACGGCGCGGCGGCGGTGGTGGGTGGCGTTCTGGGCCGTGGCGCTGGGGCTCGGAGTCGGCCCGGCCGGCGCAGCCCTCGGCCTCGCGGGCTGCAAGGACGAGGCGCCGACTCCGGGCGCCGGGGGCAAGCGGGCGGGCCAGCGGGCGGGCGAGGCGCCAGCGGGGCGGGAGGCGCCGCGTCGACGAGCAGAGCCGAGGGCGGCCCGCCGGCCAGGACGCCGCGCGGGCGCGCTCCAGGCGCGACGGCGGGCGCGGCCGCCCACCGCCCCTCGGCTCTCGGCCCGCTGTGCTCAGCCGCGGCGCGCGAAACGGCTGGATCTCGAGCGACTCGCCCGGCGCAGCTTCTGGGGCCGGTTGGGGCCGGGGGCCCGGGCCGGCTGGCGGCGGCGGGCATCGTTTCTGGGAGACCACGGCGAGGTGCAACGGGTGGCGGGTCACTACCTCGGGGTCTGGGTGAGCGAGCAACCGGGTACGGGCTGGCACCACCCGGTGGTGGGTGCGGTGCAGCGCGAGGGTCGAGGGTACACGGGACAGCGGCGGCTCGTGCTGGCGCGTGGGGCGGCGGGCACGCGGGTGCTCGGCTCGGCGCTGCGGGACATTGACGACGACGGGCGGCCCGAGCTCTTGCTCTGGTACCGCTGGGTGCCAGGGGGTCGTGCGGCGCGGCGGGCGTCCGGGTCGCGGCGGGTGTCCGGGTCGCGGCGGGTGTCCGGGTCGCGGCGGGCGTCCGGGTCGCGGCGGGTGTCCGGGTCGCGGCGGGCGTCCGGGTCGCGGCGGGCGTCCGGGTCGCGGCGGGCGTCCGGGTCGCAGCGGGCGTCCGGGTCGCGGCGGGCGTCCGGGTCGCGCCCAGCGACGAGGGAGGAGGCGCGCTGGATCGAGCGGCTGGCGGTGGTGGATCTGCGGGGCCCACGGCTGCAGGGCCTCGTGGCGCTGGGTCGCGGCGGTGGCTCCGCGAGCGCGCCCCGGTGTCACACCACGGTGCGCCTGGCCGATCTGCGGTGCGACGGGAAGCCCAGCCTCTACGTCACGCGGCGCTGCCAGCGCCCTTGCACCCCAAAGCGCGAGCCCTCCGGTGAGCAACGGACCGAGTCGGGCGCGACGGCGAAGGCGGGCGCGACGGCGAAGGCGGACGCGGCGGCGAAGGCGGGCGCACCCCGGCCGAAGCGACGGTGCCGGGAGACCACCTGGCAAACCGTGGAGCACCGCTATCGTTCGGATCCGGACCGCCACGGTGACGCCGCCGTGCTGCCCGGACCGGCGGCCGGAGACGGCGCCGCCGGCGCTGGGCGCTCCTGGCTGGTGATCGTGGGACGCGTGCCGGGGGGACGCTGGGACGCACGCGGCCGGGCGCGGCGCCGGAAGGTGGCGCTGGGCCGACGCGGCGTGAAGGCCACCGTGGAGCCCAGCGCGCGGTATCCCCGCCTCGCGCCGGGCGCCTGGCTGGTGGTGGCCGGCCGTCACGAGACCCGCAAGGCAGCGAACGAGCAGCGGGACCGGCTCACCAGACGACGGGTGGAGACGACGGTCCTCCGCGGCCGCTGAGGTCGCCGCCCGCTGAGCTCACCACGCGCCGGGCGCCTGGCTGGTGGTGGCCGGCCGTCACGAGACCCGCAAGGCAGCGAACGAGCAGCGGGACCGGCTCACCAGACGACGGGTGGAGACGACGGTCCTCCGCGGCCGCTGAGGTCGCCGCCCGCTGAGCTCACCACGCGCCGGGCGCCTGGCTGGTGGTGGCCGGCCGTCACGAGACCCGCAAGGCAGCGAACGAGCAGCGGGACCGGCTCACCAGACGACGGGTGGAGACGACGGTCCTCCGCGGCCGCTGAGGTCGCCGCCCGCAGAGCTCACCGCGCGCTGAGCTCACCGCGCGCTGAGCTCTGCGCGCGGTCGGGCAGCGTGCACGGTGCCCGGCCGGCGCGCTGCGAAAAGCGCCTCCTACTCGTTCGTTTTTTCCCTCACCTGTTCGAAGAGCCGGACGAGGCCGTCGCGTTGGTCGTCGCCTTCGGGCTCGAAGGCCACGCCCATGCCACAGAAGTCGTCGTCCATCCGGGTCCAGGCCACCCGACCGGGCACCCGCAATGGCGTCTCGGTGTGCTCGGGCGTCCCGAGCACCACCCGCACCTGGCTGCCTTCCTCGGGTGGGGTCAGGGTGCGGATACGCAGGCCTCCGGGGCCCACGTCGTCGGTGGCGCTCCACATCACGTCCTCGGTCCCCAGCAGGTGCCAGTCCACCGTGACCTCCAGGGGGGTGCGAGGGTGCTGGCGTTCGTCCTGTTCCTTGCTCATTGGCGTGTCTCCGTATTGCCCGCGATCGCTCGTCACGGAGCGCGCTCGGTGGTTGACGCGGTGGCATACAGGGTCGCGCAAAAACAACCCCACGGTCCAGTGCTCCCGCTCACGGGTGGAAGTATAGTGACTTTGCGCAGGATGACCAGGACAGCAGCGCGTCCGTGCTGCTCGCGGGTGATCTCGCCCTCCCACATTCTACCTGATGTTCGAGGGCGGCGTGGCCACCCTCTGGGCCGAGGGGCACGGGGAGCGGGTCTCGCTGCGGCCCGGTCTCGAGGCGCGGGCCGCGGTGCGGGCCGCCCGCGCCCTGGCGACCCTGGTGGAGCGGCCGGCGCGGCTGCGCCGGGTACGGCGGCTGGAGGTGACGGTCATCAATGGTGAGCCGGCGCGCGCGGCCCGCCCTCGGGAGGCCTTCCTCGCGGCGGGCCACACCCTCACGCGCGCGGGGCTGCGGTGGCGACCCGCGGCGACGTGACCGCGCTCCCTATTGACCGAAGGGGTCCACGATCTGGTTGGACCCGCCGCCCATGGCCGGGGGCCGCCTGGCGGGAGGCCGCCTGGCGGGGGGCCGCCTGGCGGGGGGCCGCCTGGCGGGGGGCTGCCAGGAGGGCACGCGCCGCGTCGGCGTGCGCGCCGGCGGTGTCTTGATCGCTGCTCCCTGGCGCCTCGCCTCGGGACGCCGCCCCGGCCGGATCCGCGGCGCGTCGACGGAGCCCACGGCGGCGTCCGCGGCGGCGTCCGCGGCGGTGTCCGCGGCGGCGTCTGTCTCTGGCCGGCGTGGCGCCAGCCGCACCAGATCCAGGGTCAAGCCCTGGTTGCGATCCAACACGACATCGAACCGGCGGCGAGCGTAGCCTTGGCGGCTCACCTCGAGGGTCCACGGCTCGGAGTCGGGCGCGACGGTGAGCCGCAGGGGGGTGAGCCCGAGCACCGCGCGGGTGGGGGCGACCCGGATCACCTCCGCCTTGGGTGGGCTCGTTTGCAGCGAGAGGGTGACCCGGCGCGGGAGGGTGGCGTCGGTACGGGCGCTTGCGGCCTGCGGCCCGGTCCGGCGGGTGCCCGCGTCGCGGTCTCCCCAGGGGTCCATCAGCACCAGCACACCCGCCACCACCAGCAGCGCCCCCAGCGACGCCGTCAGGGCTGCGCGCAACCACCGTCGGCCATTGGCCGTCGGCGCCGCGAGCTGCGGCGCCTTGCCCGGCCGCAGGATCAACCCCTTGCGACGCGCCCCCCGGACCAGGTCGGCGCGTAGCGCCGCTGCGGTGGGGTAGCGCTGGGCCGGATCCTTGGCCAGACACCGCGAGACGATCTGGCTGCAGGTGTGGGGGATGCGGTGCGGCAGGCTCGAGAGGCGGTGCAGCGGGGCGGGCTCCACGTGCTGGTGCTGGTAGACGTAGCCCGGCCGGCCGTCGGCCTGAAAGGGGGGACGGCCCGCGAGCATCTCGTAGAGGGTGATGCCCAGGGAGTAGATGTCGGAGCGGTGGTCCACCGGGGCGCCGGTGGCCTGCTCGGGGGACATGTAGATGGGGGTCCCGGAGCACGGGCCGCGCGCGTCGCGGGGCGCCCGCTCGGCAGTGTTTTCCCCCGCCTCCGCCTTGGGAGCGGAATCCGCACTCGCTTCGTCCCCTGGCCCGTCGGGTCGCTTCGGCTCCAGGAGCTGGGCCACCCCGAAGTCGAGCAGCTTGACGTAGTCGTGGTAAGCGCCGTGAGCGGTGAGAAACACGTTGGCGGGCTTGATGTCCAGGTGGATCACGCCCTCCTGATGGGCCGCGGACAGCGCCTCGGTGATCTGGTGGGCGATGTGCAACGAGCGCCGCAGCGAGATCACCCCCTCGAGCTCGATGGCCCGGGCCACCGTCTGTCCCTCCAGCAGCTCCATGACGCAGTAGACCTGGTCGTCCGCTTCCACGAAGTCGGTGACGTCCACGATGTGGGCGTGGCGGATGCGGTTGATGGTCTTGGCCTCGGCGAAAAAGCGCTGCACGGCGCTCTTGCGCTCGGCGTAGGGGGACTTGAGCCGCTTGAGGGCCACCTTGCGCCCCAGGCGCGTGTGCTCGGCGAGATAGACCCGGCTCATGCCCCCCTCGCCCAGCACGGACAGGACCCGGTAGACGTCGAAGCGCTTGCCCACGTCCGGGTGATGCACGCCGATGATTGCCGGCCGAACCGCCATGATCAGTCTCCCTCAGGGCTCGTCGAAGGGATTCACGAGGTCCGGGTCTCGGACCGGGCGCCGCGGCGGCATGGCGGGCGACGCACGCCGGCGGTTCGGCGGCCCGGGCTGGACACGCCGGTGCGCGGTCCGGCCAGGGTCGGCGTGGCGCGGCGCGGTTCGGCGGGCGTCCGCTCGTCTGGGCGCGGTCCGGTGAGAAGCGGGGCGACGAGCGGCGGGGGGACGAGCGGCGGGGCGGCGGGCCGGGGGGGGGAGCGCGGCGGGGGGGCGGGCGGCGGGGGGGGGGC
>CAYFWA010000242.1:6002-8754 GCA_964346625.1 uncultured Myxococcales bacterium | reverse complement strand
GATCATTTCGGAGGCGGGTGAGTCCCGCGGGGCGCCCCAGGTGGCCGGGGACGCGGGGGTCTACGCGGGTCCGGGGGATCTGGTGTTTCTGGCCACCAAGAAGGAGGCGGCCTTCCCCTTCGGGGACCTGGTGCCGGTGGATCTCGCCGTGGTGGGGTTCGTGGATCGGGTAACCCTGGAGCCTGCGGAACCGACCCAGACGATGACCCAGCCGTCGACCAAGACATCGACCAAGACATCGACCAACACGTCGACCAACACGTCGACCAACACGTCGACCAACACGTCGACCAACACATCGACCAACACGTCGACCAACACGTCGACCAACACGTCGAAGTGATGATCGCCGCCCCGCGTGCGCGGGGTGGCCCTGGAGGAACAGATGGAATCGAAAGAAGCGTTGGGCCTGATCGAAACCCGGGGCCTCGTGCCCGCCATCGAGGCGGCGGACGCCATGGTGAAGGCGGCCAATGTCACCTTGCAGGGGCGGGAGTTCGTGGGGGGGGCCTTGGTCACGGTCACCATCCGAGGCGACGTGGGCGCGGTGAAGGCCGCGGTGGAGGCGGGCGCCGAGGGTGCCCGGCGGGTGGGAGAGCTGGTCTCGGCGCACGTGATCCCGCGCCCCCACGTCGAGGTGGAGACCCTCCTGCCGGAGGGCTAGCCGCACTCGCGCGAGCTGGGCTCCCGTGGTGACCCGTCCGGGGCATCGAGGGCGTTTTTTCGGTTAAAACGGTCAGCGCTCCAACCGCGCGCTGGTGAGCGGTGAGGGCGCCTCCCGCCGCCGCGTGACGCCGACTGACCGCATGGTATCGATAGCGCCCCACCGCCGACGCGGTTGCGACACACCCCTCAGCCAGCCAGGAGGCCCGTGATGGCTTCGGATGACGTGATCAAGACCATCGTCGCCCAGGTGATGGACAAGCTCCAGGCCAACGGCGGCCCCACGCCCGCCGGCGATCCGCCGCGCAGCGGCGCGCCGCGTCCGGGCGCCCCGCGGCGGGGGCTCGGCCAGGGCGGTGGATACGCCGCGGCGCGGCCCGTGGGGGGCAACCTCGGCGCGCGATTTTCCCAGGACGACCCCCGGGGCGATCCCGCGGCCGGGGGGCTCGGCGCCCCGGTGAACCCGGCGGCCGGGGGGCTCGGCGCCCCGGTGAACCCGGCGGCCGGGGGCCCCGGCGCCCTGGTGGTGCTCACCGCCGGGGACGCGAGACTCGACGAGGTGTACCGCCAGCTCGGGGCGCTGGGTGACCGCTACCCCCGGCTGCGAATCTTTTTGTCTCCCTCGGCGCGGAAGGTGCTGGACCTGCCCGCCATCCGCCGGGGATGCCCGGGCGCGGAGCTTTTGCCGCCCGAGGTCACCCACGAGCTGCGGGAGCTCGTGAGCCAGGCGGACGAGGTGTACCTGCCCACGCTCACGCTGAGCACGGCGTGCAAGATCGCCTACCTCGACGGCGACACCGCCGCCTCCCTGCTGCCCATCTTTGCCCTCAGCATCGGCAAGCCGGTGCTGGCCTCGGCCCACGCCCTGTTCGGGGTGCGGGCGGACTACCCCGCGGCACCGGCCGGGTTTCGGCAGCGGGTGGAGGAGATTATGGCGCAGCTCCAGGCGGTGGGGGTGCACCTCGTGGACCTCGAGGCCCTGGCCGGCGCGGCGCCCAGCTCCCCGGACCTCGCGGCTCCCGCCGCGGCCGCCCCCCATCCCGGCGCCACCGCAGGGGTGGCCGCCGCCCCCGGGGCGCGTTCAGCCCCGGCGGTGCGCCCAACCCCCGCGCCAGCCGCTCCGGCTGGGGCGATCGCGACCGCGTCCGCGTCCTCCTCGGCGGCGTGCACCGGCGATCCGTCGGACTGCGCGGCCTGCGGTCAGTGCGCCGAGAAGAACGAGGCCGCGGTCCAGCGGTTGGTGAACGGCGGCGCCGATCGCATCGGCGCCAGCTCCGGCACGAAGGTCTCCAGCCGCGACGTCGCCAGCATGATCGACCACACGGCGCTCAAGCCCGACACCACCGAGGCCCAGATCCGCAAGCTGTGCGCCGAAGCCCGGGAGCACAGCTTCGCCTCGGTTTGCGTGAATCCGGGCTGGGTGGCCCTGGCGGCGCGAGAGCTCGCCGGCTCGCCGGTGAAGGTCTGTACGGTGATCGGCTTCCCGCTGGGGGCCACCACGCCCACGGCGAAGGCTCTGGAGACCCGGGACGCCATCGCCAACGGCGCCACCGAGGTGGACATGGTGATCAACGTGGGCGCCCTCAAGTCCGGCGACGACGACCTGGTGCGCCGCGATATCGCCGCGGTGGTGGAGTCGGCCCGGGGACAGGCCCTGGTGAAGGTCATCCTGGAGACGGCCCTGCTGTCGCGGGAGGAGAAGGTCAAGGGCTGCCTGCTGGCCAAGATGGCCGGCGCAGACTTCGTGAAAACCTCCACGGGGTTTTCCACCGGGGGCGCCACGGTGGAGGACATCGCCCTCATGCGCGAGACCGTCGGCCCCGAGATGGGCGTCAAGGCCTCGGGCGGCATCAAGTCCGGGGACGACGCCCAGGCCATGATCGCCGCCGGCGCCACCCGCATCGGCGCCTCCGCCTCGGTGGCCATCGCCCAGGGGAAGACCTCCAGCTCGGACTACTGATTCCTGATCCCTGCTCGGATCGCCGTCTCGCGGCAAATGGAAGGGGCGCGATGGGGCTGTGCGCGTCAGCCGGCGCGCGTCAGCCGGCGCGCGTCAGCCGGCGCGCGTCAGCCGGCGCGCGTCAGCCGG
>CAYFWA010000242.1:0-5902 GCA_964346625.1 uncultured Myxococcales bacterium | reverse complement strand
AGCCGGCGCGCGTCAGCCGGCGCGCGTCAGCCGGCGCGCGTCAGCCGGCGCGCGTGATGCGGATGAGCCCCACGCACAGGTCGTCGCCGATCTGGCCCAGCTTCTCCAGGAACCCCCCGAGCAGCGCGGGCAGGGAGCGGGCGGGATCCCGGCCGTCGGGATCCAGGTGACGGTCCAGGTACGCCACCATGGACTCGCCGAACAGCTCGGCCACGGCGTACTGGCGCAGGTACTGCTCCACGCCGCTGTCGTCCTCCTGGTGGTTGTAGGGGGCCTGGGTGAGCCAGCGGAGGGTGCGGTGGCCGTGGGTGAGCCGATCGCGGACCGTGCGCCCGAGGATCTGCCGTTCCGGATCGCTGCGGGCCTGGATGAGGGTCTGCAAGAAGATGGTGTCCAGATCCACCACCTCCATCTCGTGGCGCTCCGTCTCGCCGGCCCGGGTTCGGTAGTACTCGGTGAAGGCCGCCTTGAGGGGGGCGTTGTCCTGGATGGTGGAGAAGCGCACCCGGCCGCGCTTGGGTCGCTTCACGTCGGGGGCCAGGGGGGCCAGCTCCTCGGGCAGGTACACCCGCACGAAGTCCGGGTAGCGCTTGGCCAGGATGCGATCCACCCGGCGGAGGTCGTAGAGCCGACGCGCCACCTCGTTGGAGAGCTTGGCGTAGCCGTCGCTCATGGTGACGAGCCACACCGCGCTGAAGTCCCGCGGCAGCGCCAGGCGAAAGCCGTCGGGCTCGAAGGGGTGGCTGGCGCGCCAGCACTTGTACACGGTGCTCGGCTCGTTGGCCACGCTGTGCAGGGGGGCCAGCACAGCGCCCCGGCGGTGCATCGCGTCCGGGCCGGACCCGCCCGGACGGGGCCGTTCCACCACCATGAGCGGCACCGAGTCGCCCAGGTTGATGCCGTCCACCACGCCCGCTTCGCGGTCGAAGCGGATCAGGCACACCGTGGTGGCGCCCTTGTCGCGGAACCGCTCGTCGCGGGTGGTCTTACGGAACCAGTCCACGAAGGCCTGCATGTCGGGCGGCCGCTGCTCGTGGCAGTAGTGGGCGAAGGCCTCGCAGAGCTCGTCTCCGATGGGAACATGCCGGGTCCGGCTCTTGGTCTCGGAGACGCCATCGAGGGCCAGGGCGCAGATGTAGCGGCCTCCCCCATATTCCAACCAGATCACGGCGTCGTGGATGGGGTGGTTCCGCGACGGGTCCGTCGGGTGATCGATCTCTTTTCGGTGTGCGGCGGCTTCGGTGTGATACGGGAACACGCGGAGGCCGTCCGGCCGGGTCGCTTCAGACACAGCCCGATTGTAGTGGGTGCCGGGGGGGTTGTGAATGGCAAGTTGGTGCATCGCTCACGTTTTCGAAGGGGCTGGTATTTTGATCTTGCGCGATATCCGCTATATCCTCGATATCCGCGATTACCATGACTATCGCGATTAACGCGATTGCCGCGCCCCCGCGAGCCCCGGGAACCGGCGGGAGGTGCGGCGCCTCCGATGGGTAACGAGTTGCCCGTTTACAACCCCTTTTGTATCGGTCAGATCAAATCTGGTACAAAACTCTCGGAATTCGCGGTAGGACTGTGGCCGCGCGCCTGCCCGCGCCAGTCAGACGGCGAAACGGGCACGGAGAAGAGCCAATGAATGCTCCGGAAATCGATAAGCTAATCAACATCGTGGGGGAGAGAAACGCCTCCACGGATCCGGCCGACTGCTACATCTACGGCGGGGACTCCTCGGTGCACCGCGCCATGGCCTCGGCCGTGGTGCGGGTCAGCGACACGGCCCAGGTCCAGGAGCTCTTGCGCTACGCCAACGCCAACCGGATCCCGGTGATCACCCGGGGCGGAGGCTCCGGCATGAGCGGCCAGGCGGTGCCCATTGACGGGGGCATCGTCCTGGACATCAAGCCCATGAACCGGATCCTGGAGATCAACCTCGAGGACGTGTACGTCCGGGTGGAGCCAGGGGTGGTGGACGACGACCTGAACCGGGCGCTAAAGCCCTATGGGATGTTCTACCCCCCCACGCCTGCCTCCAGCCGCATCGCCACCATCGGTGGGGAGATCGCCAACAACGCCAGCGGCACCCGCTCGGTGAAATACGGCGCCACCCGGGACTCGGTGCTCGGCATGAAGGTGGTGCTCGCCAACGGGGACCTGGTGACCCTGGGCAGCCGCACCCGGGTGGAGGCCTCCGGCTACCAGCTCGACCGGCTCATGGTGGGCTCCGAGGGCACCCTCGGCATCATCGTGGAGGCGACCCTGGGCTTCGTGCCCATCCCCCGCTACCGCTGCATGGGGGTGGCCTGCTTCAACAAGCTGGACCAGGCCGGGGACACCATCTCCCAGGTGATCGCCTCGGGCTGCCAGCCGTCGGTGCTGGAGCTGGTGGACAACGTGGCCATTACGGCGGCCAACACCTCCCTGGGGCTGGGGCTCCCCGACGTGGAGGCGATGCTGCTTTTCGAAGCCGACAGCATGGTCAAGGAGGCGGTGGACTACGAGATCGAGAAGATGAAGGCCATCGCCGAGAAGAACCACGCCTTCGGCATCAAGTACTCCTACGACGCCAAGGAGCGGGCGCAGATCTTCTACGGTCGCAAGAAGCTGTTCCCGGCGCTGTCCAAGTACAAGGACGTGCTCGCCTGCACCTCCCTGGCCGACGATATGACGGTGCCCTACTCGAAGATGGCCGACATGGCGCGGGTGATCCACGAGGTGGCAGAGCGCAACGGCCTGGTGATGACCGCCTACGGTCACTGCGGCTCGGGCTGCATGCACACGAAGATCCTCATGGACACCTCCCGGGGGGATCAGTGGGCGGCGGCGGAGCGTGCGGTGGCGGAGATCTACGAGTACGTGCGGTCGGTGGGCGGCACCACCAGCGCCGAGCACGGCATCGGGCTGTCCAAGGCGCCGGACTTCAAGAAAGAGAAGGCCGACTCCCTGGAGCTGATGCGGGCGGTGAAGCGCGCCTTCGATCCGAACAACATCCTCAACCCCCACAAGCTCCAGGACGCGCCGGACGAGTGGACCACCGCCACCAAGCTGCGCTACCGCGTCCGCGAGCAGGTGGAGGCCTGAATGATAGGCTCGATCCCTGGCCCGCGGCGCAGCCTGCGGCGCAGCCTGCGGCGCGACCCGCGGAGCGGCTGGTACCGCGGCTCGCACCGCGGCCCGCACCGCGACTCGCACCGTGGTCCGCACCGCGACCCGCACCGCGGCCCGCACCGCGACTCGCACCGTGGTCCGCACCGCGGCCCGACTCTGGGATTGGCGAGCGGCTCGACACGAGGCCCGAGATGACCGCGAACTCTTTTTCACGACTGGGACAGCACGAAGACCAACTCGACCACTGCATCCGCTGCGGCTACTGCTACGAGCACTGCCCCATCTACAAGCAGACGCGCTGGGAGACCGACTCCCCCCGGGGCAAGCTGGCGCTGTGCTACGGCATGATGATGGGGGATCTGGAGCCTTCGGACTACATTGCCACCAAGCTCTACGAGTGCTTCTACTGCCGCCGCTGCGAGTCCAACTGCTCGGCCGGCGTGCCGGTGACGGACGTGCTCGAGTCCGCCCGGGCGGATCTGCGGGAGCTGGGCTACGAGCCCCAGGGCACCACCTCGGGCACCGACCACGGGCTGTGCGCCCGCTGCCTGAACTGTATCCGCATGTGTCCCCACGAGGCGCGCTACTACGACCATGACCTCGAGCGCGTGGTCACCGACCGCGTCAAGTGTCAGGGCTGCGGCAACTGCCTGGAGGTGTGCCCCCGGCTTGGCATCGACGGCGGCGCGGCCTACGGCACCAGCCACGACGCCCAGGTCGCCGCCGTGCGCTGCTACCTCGACGCCCTGGAGGACGCGAGCCAGCCCCGGGCGGTGGTGTTCAACTGCAACTGGTCCACCTGGCCGGGGTTCCAGGCCTCGGTGGGGCCCGAGGGGGTGGCCGCGCGGGGCTACGAGACCCTGGTCAGCGTCTGCGCCGGGCGGCTGCAGAGCCGCACGCTGCTCCAGGTGCTGCGCCAGGGCGCCTGGGGCGTGCTGGTCACCGCCTGCCCGAAGGACGAGTGCGACCACGGCGGCAGCGAGCGCGCCAAGCGGCGCATCACCGCGCTGCATGAGGACCTTCCGAGCCTCGGCATGGACCCCCGTCGGGTCCAGCTCGTGGAGCTGGCCAAGGGCGATCAGGCGGGCTTCGACGCCGCGGTGAAGACCTTCATCTCGGATCTGAACGAGCTGGGGCCGCTGCTGTAGCCGCCCCGCCCACTGCTCCCGCCAGTCCCCGGCGCGAAGAACCCCGACCGCCACGTTCCACCTTCATCGCGCCGACCCTGCGAACGGCAGGGAGCAGGAAGAGCCCGAGGAGCGCGAAGAGCGCGAAGAGCGCGAAGAGCGCGAAGAGCGCGAAGAGCGCGAGGAGCCCCCATGCGAATCGATGTGCCCTACGGAAAAGACGAGCACCTGGCCGTGGAGCTCCCCGAGGCCCGGCTGGCCGGGATCCTGGAGCCCAACGACGTCCCCATCGCCGACGAGCGCGAGACCCTGCTGCGCGACGTGCGCGAGCCCCTGGACGCCCCGCCACTGGCGGAGTTTCTGCGCGGCGGCCAGGAGGTGCTGTTCATCGTCAACGATGCCACCCGGCCCACCCCCACGGCCCGGGTGCTGGACGCCATCGGCGATGTCCTGGAAGCCGACGGCGCCGGACCCCTGGCCGAGGCGCCGATCCGGTTCATCGTGGCCACCGGGATCCACCGCGCCCCCACCGAGGAGGAGTACCGCCAGTGCTTCGGCGCCCACCTCGACACCTTCCGGGACCGGATCCACGCCCACGACGCCCGCACCGATGAGATGGTGACCCTGGGCACGTCCAAGAACGGCACCGTCATGGAGGTCAACCGGCTCGGCGCCGAGGCCGCGAAGATCGTCATCATCGGCTCGGTGGAGCCGCACTATTTCGCCGGGTACACCGGCGGGCGCAAGTCCTTTCTGCCGGGCATCGCCTCGCACCGCACCATCGAGCAGAACCACAAGCTCGCCCTGTCGTCGGACGCCAAGGCCCTCGCCCTCGAGGGCAACCCCGTGCACGAGGACATGATCGACGCCCTGGCCACGGTGCGCACCGAGGTGTTTTCCATCCAGACGGTGCTCGACAAGCACCACCGGATCTACGCCGCCACCGCCGGGCACATCCACCGCAGCTTCGAGGCCGCCATCGAGCGGGCCAACGAGGTGTTCGCCGCCCGCATCCCCCGCCGCGAGGACGTGGTGGTGTCGGTGGTCGAGCACCCCCAGGAGATCGATCTGTACCAGGCCCAAAAGGGCCTGGACAACGGCAAGCTGGCCCTGGCCAAAGGCGGCGTGCTCATCCTGGCGGCCAAGTGCCGCACCGGCCTCGGCGAGGAGTCCTTCGCCGATCTGCTCACCTCGGCCAGCTCCCCGCAGGACGCCCTGGACCGCATCGGCCGCCAGTACGTGCTGGGCTACCACAAGGCAGCCAAGATGGCCGAGATCGGCCTGTGGGCCGAGATGTGGGGCGTCACCGACCTGCCCGACGCCCAGCTCGAGGGGATGTTCATCCGCCCCTTCCCCGACCTCCAGTCCGCCGTGGACGCCGCCCTCGAGAAAAAGGGCCCCACCGCCCGCGTGCTGTTCCTCATGGACGGCGGCCTCACCGTCCCGCTCGTGGGTTGAGGCGCTCCACGCTAGAGTGGATGTTTCCCTGCCCCGTGCGGTATGCTGGTATCTGGCAGCACGTCATGGGGAAGGAGATTTCCGGCATGAGACGGAGGCCAAAGGCGAGGCCGAGGCGGAGCGCGAGGCGGAACGCGAGGCGGAGCGCGAGGCGGAGCGCGAGGCGGAGCGCGAGGCGGAGCGCGAGGCGGAGCGCGAGGCGGAGCGCGAGG
>CAYFWA010000241.1:0-8775 GCA_964346625.1 uncultured Myxococcales bacterium | reverse complement strand
CTGTACGTCCAAGAACCCCACCCCGAGCTCGAGCGACTGGCGAGGATGCTCGGGGACTCCCTGGATCTCCACCCCATCACCGCCCGGGTGCTGGTGCGCCGGGGCGTCACCAACGAGACCACGGCGCGGGAGTACCTGCGCCCCCGGCTCGCCCGGCTGCTGGATCCGGCCGAGATGGCGGACTTCAAACGGGCAGTCTCCCGCCTCGCGGACGCGGTGAAGCGCGACGAGCAGGTGGGGGTGTTCGGAGACTACGACGTGGACGGGATCACCTCCGCCGCGGTGATCGCCGAGACCATCGAGGGCACCGGGAGCCAGCCTCACGTGCGCGTGGCGAGCCGGGAGCTCGGCTACGGCCTCACGCCCACCGACATCGCGGCCTTCCGCGACGCCGGCTGCACCCTGGTGGTGGCCTGTGACGTGGGGTCCGGGGACCACGCCGCCATCGAGGAGGCGGTTCGGGCCGGTATGGACGTGGTGGTGCTCGACCACCACCACGTACCCGGCGATCCCCCGCCGGCCCACGCCCTGGTCAACCCGGGGCGGCCGGGCTGCCCGTTTTCCTTCCACGAGATGGCGTCGGTGGGCGTGGCCTTCTACGTGGCCGCCGCGCTGCGCACCGAGCTGGAACAGCGGGGGTGGTTCGACGCGCACCCCGAGCCCGACATCAAGGCGCTGCTGGATCTGGTGGCCATCGGCACGGTGGCGGACGTGGTGTCGCTCACCGGGCTCAACCGCATCCTCGTGCACACCGGGCTGCAGACCATCAACGAGCTGCGCCGACCGGGGCTGCGCTTTTTGGCGCGGCTGGCCGGGCTGCACGACGGACCGCCGCCCATCGGCGTGAAGGACGTGGCCTTCCGGCTGGCCCCTCGCCTCAACGCCGCGGGGCGGCTGGGCGACGCCATGCCGGCGCTGCGCCTGCTCATCGAGCGCGAGGTCAACCCCGCCTGGCGCTGCGCCCTGGAGCTCGACGGGCGCAACCGCCAGCGCCAGCGCCTCCAGGAGGAGGTGTACCAGTCCGCCGTGGACCGGGTGGAGCGTGAAGCCGTGGGGGAGCAGATGCTGGTGGTGGCCGGGCACGACTGGCACCCCGGCGTGGTGGGGATCGTGGCGTCCAAGCTCGCCGACCTCTACGGGCGGCCCACCGTGGTGATCTCCATCAGCGACGGCGAGGGCCGCGGCTCGGTGCGCACCTTCGGTGGGGTGGACGTGTACCGTTGCCTGGAGCACGCCCAAGCGCACCTGGTGACCTTCGGCGGCCACGCCTCGGCCGCGGGGCTCACGGTGCGCGAGGAGCAGCTCGGGGCCCTGCGCGCCGCCCTCGACGAGGCCGCCTTGGCGCAGATCGAGGCGCAGGGCGGGATCCAGAACCGCCTGGCGGTGGACGCCAAGGTCACCCTGGACGAGATCGACGACCCCCTGGTGAGCGAGCTGGCGCAGATCCAGCCCTGCGGCGAAGGGAACGCCGAGCCGCGCCTGCTGGCGGATCCGGTGACCG
This sequence comes from uncultured Myxococcales bacterium, assembly GCA_964346625.1. GTDB lineage: Bacteria > Myxococcota_A > Polyangia > HGW-17 > JAJRWW01 > CAYFWA01. Next base: position 7,274 of record CAYFWA010000241.1, on the reverse strand, counting down.
TGGTGGAGTCCCGCCTCGTGGGAAACGGCCACCTCCGACTGCGGATCGCGGACGCCACGGGCGGCCCCCCCCTCGAGGTCATCGGCTTCGGCATGGGCCACCTGGCCCCCGAGCCCGATGCCCACCTCCGGGTGGTGTTCGTCCCCGAGCACAACACCTACCGGGGCCGCACCAGCATCCAGCTCCGACTGCTCGACCTCGGCCCCGCGGAGGCGTGAGCCCATGGACGGGGGCTCCACACCTTACGCGCCTCAAGCGCCCGGCCGCAAGCCACCGGACCCCAGCGACGCCGGGGCGTCCGAGGTCGATGCCTCCGCCGAACCCGATGAAGCCGAAACAGACGCCTCCGTCGATGCCTCCGCCGCGCCCGGCGACCCCGAGACAGAAGCCGACGCCTCCGAAGAGCCTAATACCTCCACCGAGCCCGGCGCCTCCGCCGAGCCCAACGCCTCCGCCGAGACCGGCGGCGCCGAGACCGGCATCCCCGCTTCCTCTGCGGACGAGAAACGGATCCACGAGGAGCTGCTCAAGCGCCGACAGCGCCGACAGAAGGTGCTCCGCAAGGGGGGCCGCTCGCGGCTCTCCGACACCTACCAGTGGATCTTCGTGATCCTGGCCCTGGTGTTTCTGCTGGGGTGGCTGTTCGGTCGCGAGGCCTGCACCCGCCGCATCACCGATACCTACGGTACCATCACCGCCCCCGGGGGCGCCGACGGCGGCCCGGCCGACGGCGGGGCCTCCCCGCGCCCGACCCCGGACGCGGACGACGGTTGGTAGCGCCACCACCGCAGCACGCCACGGGCCAACGGCCTCGACATCGCTCGCGACTCCTTGTGTAACCTGGATTGCTCTTTTTTGGCATGCAATTTTTGCGTACCCGCGACCCCTTCCCTGGACCCGACCCTGACATTTTTTCATAGCGCGCCCCCATTCTTTTGGTAGGGTTTAAATTATATCTGCATATAATCAAGGTGTTATTCGATTTCAGCCCTCCTGGTACGGAACGTGTATCTTTCCAACCCCTGATGGAAACATCGGCGTCGATCCCGAACCTTTTTTCGGGCCTACGGACTCCCAACGAACCCCGACGAATCGCCGGCCCCCCCCAGCGAGGATCCAGATCGCATGAGACGAAAAACGATGAACATCACGAAGCGACGGGGGCAGCAGGGCTTCTCCCTCATCGTGGTCTTTTCGCTGGTGGCCATCATGGCGGCCACCGCGGCGGCGGTGCTGCTGTCGAGCCGCACCGATGTGAAGGTCTCGGGTCGCCAGCGCGAGTCGACGCTGTCGTTCTTCACCGCCGAGGCCGGCGTGGCCTACGCCAAACGGTACCTGGCCGGCCAGTGGAACCCCACCACCTTCTGGACCGGGGTGCTGGGCGACAGCGCCACCACGGTGACCTACGACATGGGAGGCAACCAGGTGAGCGGCATCAGCCTGCCCACCCTCAAGGCCCGCTATACCTACAGCTTTTCGAACAACCCGGACGATCCCAGCCTGGATCCCGCCGTGGACCAGGACGGGCGGGTGATCATCACCTCGGTGGGCGAGGCGCTGGACTCCTCGGGAAACACCGTGCTGGCGCGCACCACCGTGCAGGTGGAGGTGGCCTTCGGCTCCATGCAGCTTCTCAAGGGCAACTACCAGGCCATGCAGAACCAGAGCGCCTCGGGGGCCGCGAGCTCCACCGATCTCAACGCCGTGGACATGTCCCAGTCCACCGGCCTGTGAAACGAAGACGAACACGCAGCCGAGCACACAGGCGAACGCGAAGAACAAGGCCAACCATGCATACCACCCGACAACCGAAACCGTACACGTTCAGGGGGGATGTCCCATCCCCCCTCGCCCCGAAAAAGCGCGGTTTTTCGGGTCTCACCCCCAATCACCGCGCTTCGCGCCGCTGCAGGGAAAGGCGCCAGATCGCCGTTTCGCGCAAGTTCGGTCCTACGGGGCCCCTGAACGGTTACCCGAAACCCATGGCGAGACGAATCGCGATCCCCGCTCTGCTCGGCGCCTTTCTGCTGCTGTCGAGCGCGGCAGAGGCCGGCGGGCGCTACGAGCGCGGCCGGACCCTGTATCGTATCCACTGCGCCATGTGCCTGAACCTGTGGCAGTGGGCCCCCACCCGGCTGGACCCCGAGCAGCCCCCCGACCTGCAGCAGATGGCCAAGCGCTGGTCGGCGGGCCGGGTCTGCACGTGGATGCGCAAAAAGACGCGCAAGACCCAGGGGCGCGGCTGCTATCCGGGGAAGGTCCCGGCCCGGGACCGGCTCGACATGCTCTACTACGTGTATCGCCGCGCCCAGGGGCCCATCAAAAAGCCCAGGCTCCGGCAGTCCCGGCTCAAGCTGTACCGCGGCCCCACCCTGCGCCGGACCCTCGAGGCCCTGCGCCGCTCCGCGCGGCAGCGCTACCGCAACCGGATGCTGCTGCGGCAGATGCGCCGGCGCTCGCGAGGCCGCGTCGAGCGCCGCCCGGGGCAGCGGGTGACCCCCCGCCGCTTCACGCCGCGCGTCCCCACCCGTCGCCCCCGGGGCCGGAGGTAGACCCATGCGTCATCGTATTAGGGCTCGTCCAAGAATAACTTCGAAGCACCGAGGGCGCCGAGGCGCCCGGCCCGCAAGGAGCGAGGAGGGCGAATACATTGACGTATTTAACCAACGAGCGACACTGCGGGCCGGGATGGATCGGCGTCCGAATGCCGAAGTTATTTTTGGACGAGCCCTTACGATCGGTCTGCTCCTGGGAATGACGGCGCTGCTGTGGACGGAGTCCACGGCGCGGGCCCAGAACGCCGCCTGCTACGACTACCTGAACCGCGAAACCTACACCACCGGGTTTTCCTCGAGCGACTTCGAGGGCACCACCGACATGAACATCGTCAGCGGAAACCTGGTGCTCGACACCGATGAGCGGAGGCTCGGCGACTCCAACCGCATCACGGTGAACACCCGCCAGAAGCTCTCGGCCCACTACGTCTACGAGAGCGCGGGGGCGAGCCACACCTTCGGCGTGTTCGTCTGGGACCAGACCATCCAGCAGTTCGTCTCGCCCAACGGGTACAACTTCACCGAGACATCTTGCGCCAGCAACGCGGACTGCGATCCCGGCATGGAGTGTCGCTCGAACGGCACCCAGAACGTGTGCGCCTACCCCAAGTACGCGCTGCGCGACGACGGCGTGGGCAGCGGCTGGGCGAACAACAAAGCCTACGACTGGTTCGAGACGCTGTATCTCAAGAGCTGCTCCACCTGCACGCCCTACCTGCTGAGCTCCCCCTACTCGGACGGCGGCATCTACCCCCACGTGCCCAACCTGCTGGAGAGCCTTTCCACCACCCAGGGCGCCTGGATCTTCAAGCTGGCCGACGACGACACCGACTACAGCGCGTACGGTGGCCTGCCCCCGGTCAACGACAAGTCCGGCACCAAGAACGGCGTGCCGGACTACGACGTCAACGGCGACGGCACCATCGACGTCAACGACCGCTCGGTGGACCTGGGCACCTTCGACGGCGGCTCGGAGCTCGTTTTCTACCTGGTGGTCTACTACAAACAGAAGGTCCGCAAGTCCACCATGGGCATCGGGGGCTACGACTCCTGCGGCTGGGCACCCACCTGCGACTACGGCTGCCCCAGCAGCGGCCAGACCTGCGGGTGGTGCGCGTGGAAATGCGGCACCCGCAACGGCGGGCACTACAAGTGGTATGATTGCTCCTCGTGGGAGCGCCAGCAATGCCAAAACTGCGTGGCCCGGGGTTGGAACTACTCCTGCCAGAAGGTGGAGGACACCAGCACCATCGACTCGCGCATCATCCCGTACTTCTCCAAGCGGGTGCTCAACCCCGACTACAAGGACTCGGGCGACGGCCACTACGACCGCGACATCGGCTGCCCCTACGGCTCCACCTGCAACGGCTACGGGGGCTGGGTGGACCAGGCCGCGCTCAACCGCCTGAAGAACATCTACGGGCTGATCATGCCCCACGAGATCAAGCGCATCAACTACCGCATGGACGGCCAATCCGACCACGTGTTCGTGGGCGCGCCCTCCACCGAGCCCAACTGGTGGATCCTGGGCTTCGAGGATCTGTACGACCACGGGGACCGGGACTTCAACGACCTGGTGTTCCTGGTGTTTCGGACCAACGGGGGCGAGAGCGTGTCCAACGTCATCACCGACGAGATGAGCGCTCAGGAGAAGGCCCAGTCCACCATCACCAAGGTGCGCTTCCAGAAAACCGACCACATCCCCATCCCCCCCTGCTCGTCGGATCCGGACAAGGTCCGCATCGAGTACTACGTGGCCATCGACACCGACGCCAACGGCGATCCCAACTGGATCCTGGTGGAGTTCCCCCCCACCAGCCCCGACGAGGTGGTGCTCGACATGCAGGAGCTCGGCGTGGCCGGCACGGAGCTGCGCTGGAAGGCGGTGATCATCTCCGACGATCACGACTGCAAGCCCGAGATCCGGGACGTGAACGTGGGCTACGAGGCCCTGAAAACCGGGGAGTATCTGTTTTCCAGCCCCCTGCTGCTGGCCAACGCCCTGTATCGGGGCGGGCTGGAGACCCGGTCGACGAGCTGGACGGTCACCGGCAACGACTACGCGAACCGGGGACACTTCCGCATGTACGAGCTCTACGAGCCCGAGACGCCGGACCAGCTCGTCAAGACCCCCATCTGGGACGCCGGGGAACGGCTCGCCGGGCGGAACCCCGACTCCCGGACCATCTGGACCAACAACGCCGGCAACACCGAGCAGATCTCGGCGTCGGCCAGCAACTGGGTGCTGTCCCACGTGCTGTCTGCCGCCGACCGGGCCGAGAAGCTCAACAGCAAGCCGGTCTACGACCTGGACGCCGACGGGGACTCCGACGACGACGACGCGCGGCGGATCATCGAGTGGACCCGCGGCTGGGAGTCGACAGGACAGCCGCGCGCCTGGAAGCTCGGCCCCATCCACAGGTCCACCGGCGCGGTGGTGCACCTGCCCGGCGAGCCCGAGTGGCTCAACAAGACCGGGACGATCCCGTCGCAGGCTCGCACGGAGTACGTCTCCTGGTCGGGCTCGAGCGACATGACCGAGCGGGACACCGTGGCCTACGTGGGCGCCCAGGACGGCATGCTCCACGCCTTCGACGCGGGCTCGTTCCGCTGGGGCGACAACCCCCACACCAACACGGTGGAGCACCGCGGCTACTTCCAGTACGACCAGACCGCCCAACGCTTCGACTACGGCTCGGGCGAGGAGCTGTGGGCCTTCGTGCCGCCGAGCCAGCTCGGAAACCTCAAGAACAACAAGCTCCGCAGCTACTACCCCGAGGTGAACGCGCCCGCCATGGTGGACGGCTCGGTGGTGGTCTCGGACGTCTACGGGGAGTTCCCCTTCAGCGGCCTGACGAGCAAGGCCTGGCGCACCGCCATCTTCTTCACGCTGGGCACGCAGCAGCCCTACCTCAGCGCCCTGGACGTCACCAGCCCCAAGTCTCCGCGGCCCCTGTGGACGGAAGACTGGACCGACGTGGACTTCCAGGGCACCCGCGCCGCGCCCACGGTGCACTGGATCGAAGCCCGGGTGAGCGGCGGCGCCGATCCCACCTGGGGGCTCGCGCTGTCCTCGGGGCTCGCCAGCACCCCCGCGGACGTGTTTTTGTACCTGCTGGACGTGCCCACCGGCAACACGCTGCGCAAGGTGAAGCTCAACCAGGGCAGCGGGACCGCCGGCAGCCAGGCCTACGGCGTGGCCGGGCGGCCCGTGCTGGTGGACCGGGACGACGACGGGGTGGCCGACCGCGTCTACGTGGCCGACACCAACGGCCGGATCTGGCGCCACAACCTCGACAGCAAGAGCAGCGCCAACGTCTGCCTGCTGGCCGAGGTGGGGCAGCCCATCTACCACACCCCGGGCGTGATCGTGCGGCAGGACAGCACCTCCAAGCCCGTGGTGGCGCTGTACTTCGGCACCGGCGACGATCCACGCCAGGACGACACCCCCGACGCGCCCTACTGGATCTACGCCATGGTGGACGAGGACGAGACCGCGGCGCAGTGCACCCCCGCGTCCCTGCTGTACAAGTATCAGCTCCCGTCCGACGAGAAGGTGTGGGGGGATCCGGCCATCGCGGCCGAGCGGGTGTACTTCGGCACCTCCACCGGCGACAAGGCGCACCTGTGCGACGAGGACACCACCAACCCCGGGCACGTGTACACCTTCGAGCTGGACCCCACGAGCCCCGGCGTGCCGAGCCAGCCCGAGTCGCCCGTGGCCGCGGGCGGCAACGTGGTCTCCGGCCTGATGGTCTACGACCAGCACGTGGTGCTCAACACGGTGGGGGGCCAGACCACCCTCATCGGCGGGAGCACCTGGAACAACCTCTCGGGCCTGGTGGGCTCGCCCCAGATGAAGGACGTGTACTGGAATGAGGTCCTCGACAAATAAGGGCTCGTGCAAAAACAACTCCGGGATTCGGCCGCCGATCCATCCCGGCCCGCGGCGTCGTTCGTCGGTTAAATACGTCAATGTATTCGCCCTCCTCACTCCTTGCGGGCCGGGCGCCTCGGCGGCCTCGGTCCTTCGAGCTTGTTTTTGCACGAGCCCTAAGGCACCGGACAACGCGAACGCCGCCGACGCCCGGGTCGCCACCACGGGGTGGAGAGCCTCCCCTGGGCGTCAGGGCCAGCGCGGCTTCTCCATCATCGAGGTGATGGTCTCGCTGCTGGTGCTGCTCATCGGCATGCTGGGCCTGATGAAGGTGGCCTCGGTGACCGTGCAGTCCAACCAGCGCGGCCAGCGGCTGGACCAGGCCTCGGTGCGGGCCCAGACCCGCCTGGAGGCCCTGCGCAACGTGCCCACCGCCACCCTGGCCTGCCTGGAGGCGGGCTCGTCCCCCTCGGCCTGCCTGTCCACGTGCCAGTCCGCCGGCGGGGAGCTGCAGGCCTGCCGCACCGCCCTGGCCCAGGACGCCGACGCGGCCACCGACTCCACGGGCACCGGCTACACCTACGGGTTCCTGGTGACCCAGCCCCAAAACGGGCTCTACGACGTCCTGGTGGTCACCACCTTCCGCGACACCTCCAGCCAGCCAGCCCGCACGGTCCGGACGTTCTACCGCACCGCCGTGTACCGGCCGCAGTAGCAGGGAGCGATTCATGGGCGCCCAGCCAAAGACATCCGTAACCGTTCAGGGGTCTCGTAGGACCGAAAACTCGATAACGGGCAACAAGGCAGGTTTCCCTGCAGCGGCGCGAAGCGCGATGATTGGG
>CAYFWA010000240.1:4064-8824 GCA_964346625.1 uncultured Myxococcales bacterium | reverse complement strand
ATTGCGCCTCGGCGCCCTCGGTGCGTCGAACTTATTCTTGCGCGAGCCCTAAGGGAGCGGGTCAAAATAAACTCTGCACTCGGGACGCCGATCCATCCCGGCTGGCTGCGTTGCTCATCGGTTAAATATCCCGCAATATTCGCCCTCTTCACGCCTTGCCAGCCGGGCGCCTCGACGCCCTGACTTGCAGACCTTATTTTGACCCGCTCCCTAAGCGGCGACGCTTCTACCGCAAGGGTTGGCGCCTCCCCGGCTTCCACCGAGGTGCACGCGGCGTCCGCCGACCCGTCGGCTACCGCCGGGGCGCAGCCGGCCGCGGCCGAATCGCCCTCGGCCGGGATCATCGACCTCAACGCGCTGGTGGCGCCGGGAATCTACCCGGCCGGGAGGGTGCCCACGAGACGCTCGGCCTCGGCGACCATCTCGTCGAGGATCACCTCGAGGGGCTTGATCTCGCGGATGAGGCCGATGCCCTGGGAGATGGACACGGTGCCGGCGTCCAGGTCACCGGTCTCGTACATCTTGCGCGCCGCCTCGCCCGAGACGTGGGGGTAGAGCTCGGCGATGCCGCCGCCCTTCTGCTCCACCTGCTGGGCCTCCTTGGCCTTGCTGTTCATCCACACCCGGTGGGCAAAACCCACCGAGCGCATGATCACGTCGGTGGACAGCTCGTCGGCCTCGCACAGGGCCTTTTTGAGGTTGTCGTGCACCGGGCACTCCTCCGAGAGCATCAGGCGGCTGCCCACGATGGCGCCGGCCGCGCCGAGCACGAGCACCGCCGCCAGGGTGCGGCCGTCCACCACGCCGCCGCCCCCCACCACCGGGATGGACAGGGCGTCCACCGTGGAAGGGGTGAGCACGAGGGTGGTCACGTTGAGGTTGCCGGTGGCGCCGCCGTTTTCATAGCCCACCACGGTGACGGCGTCGGCGCCCAGCGTCTCGGCCTTGCGGGCGTAACGCACGCCCACGCACTTGTGCAGCCAGGTAAAGCCCCGCTCCTTGAACTTGGTGATGAGCTCCTCGGGAGGCGCGAAGCCCGAGGTCTCCACGATCTGGACGCCCTCCTCGGCCATGATGTCGAGGTAGACGTTGTTGTCGAGCTTCTCCATCACCGGGAACAAGTTGATGTTCACGGCGAAGGGCTGGTCCGTGCCGTCCTTGACGCGCTTGAGATCATCGCGAAACCAGTCGTAGTCGCGGTAGATGGCCGAGGCGATGATGCCCAGGGCGCCCGCCTCGCTGATGGCGGTGACAAAGGGCGCGGTGGAAAGATCCATCATGGTGCCCCCGAGGATCGGGGTGCGGATTCCGAGCAGCCGGGTCAGTGCGGTCTCCATGGTCGTGTCGTCTCCTCGAGCCGTTGCTGGATCGGTCCCGGAGCTCGTCTCCGGGAGCGCTGATTCGAAGTTCCCTGATACAAGGGCTCGAATCCGATCGGGAGGCATCATAACGCAGTGCGGCATCGGTGAGAAGGGTCATCCGTGGAACCCACGGAACTTCGCGACCCGCGTAGCGTCAGTTCTTGGTGCGCCGCGCCGCCGCCTCGACCCTGCCCGCTGAAACCTCCCCCCCCATGACCAAACCGTGATCTATGGGCCCTACCTTGGGCCGTGTTCGGCTACGGCTCAGGCCCACCGAGGCGGCCGAGCCATCACCCGATCCCAGAGCCCCAAGGAACGCCCATGTCCAGCACCGCTCGTCCCCCCCACCGCCCACCCTGCGCCAAGCAGGCCCACGAAGCGGCGCGAACCGCCGCTCCCGGCACGCCCGCCAAAGCGGCCCTCGACGATCCGTCGCCGGGTTCGGACGCCTCTCCATGCGCGGGGCCTTTGCGCGAGCTGCGCGAGCTGCGCGAGCTGCGCCCGCCGCACCCGGGGCGCCCGCCGCGCATCCTGCTGGCCGGCGTGTTCGGCCCCTTCGGCGTGGACGACGCGTTCGGCCGCAAGGAAAACATCATGGAGCTTTTCCACAACCAGGTGACGCGCGGCCAGGATCTCGCCTCCTTCCGGTTTCACCACCGCTCCTTCGGTCTGTATTTCCTGGCGGCCAACGTGGACGCCGATGTCACCGTGCTCGATTTCCCCTCCCGCCGACGGTTCGAGCGGGAGGTGGGCCGAGGCTACGACCTGGTGGGCATCTCCTTCATCGCGCCGAACTTCGACAAGGCCCGGGAGATGGCCCGGATCACGCGCCAGCGGGCGCCGGAGGCCACCCTCGTGCTAGGGGGCCACGGCGCCGCGGTGGACGGCGTGGCGCAGCGCATCGACTGCGATCACGTGGTGCGGGGCGAGGGCATCCGCTGGTTGCGCGAGCACCTGGGGCAGGACCCCGACGCGCCCATCGTACACCCCACCCTGCCGGCCAGCGAGCACTCCAGCATCTACGGCATCCCCCTGCAGGACACCTCGGCCAACCTGCTGGTGCCCGGGGTGGGCTGCGTCAACGGCTGCCGTTTCTGCTCCACCTCCCACTTCTTCGGCCGGCAGTACACGCCCTTTCTTTCCACCGGCAAAGAGCTGTTCGAGGTGGCCCGCCGCATCGCCGACGAGACCGGCACCGACGAGTTCTTCGTGCAGGACGAGAACTTCCTCAAGGACCGCGAGCGGGCCCTGGAGCTCATCGAGCAGATGGAGCGCCACCAGCGCTACTTCTCGTTTCACATCTTCTCGTCGGCCGAGACCATCCGACGATTCGGCGTGGAGAACCTGGAGCGCCTCGGCGTGACCTTCCTCTGGATCGGGGTGGAGTCCTCGTCTGCTCGCGGAAACTACGAGAAGAACACGGGCCTGGATGCCGGCGCCCTGGTGTCCGAGCTGCGACGGCGGGGCATCATCGTGCTGGCCTCGGGGATCCTGTGCGCGGAGCACCACACCCGGGACAACATCCAGGCCGAGATCGACTTCATGGTGGGGCTCGAGGCGGACTTCGTGCAGTTCATGCTGCTCACGCCCCTCCCCGTCACCGCGCTGTATCGGGATCACCAGCAGCGCGGCCTGCTGCGCGCGGATCTGCCCCTGGCCGAGTGGCACGGGCAAAAGCACCTGTCGTATCACCACCCCGAGTTCCCGGGCGACGCGGCGCAGCGCTGGATCGACCGGGCCTTTAGGCAGGAATACCAGGTCAACTCCAGCTCTTTATACCGCGCCACCCGGACGGTGTTTCAGGGCCATCAGCGGCTGGCGCGCCTCGCGCGCCCCACCGCCGGCCAGCGGGTCCGCCGGGACCTGCTGGCCCGCTGGACCCGCAAGTGGGCCATGACCCTGCCCACCATCGCCCACCTGGCGGTCAACGACACCGAGCGGCGGCGAGCCCTCGCGCTGGAGCGGCGGATCCGGCAGGCCCTGCCCCCCTCCCCCGCCGAGCGGCTGGGGCGCAGGGCGGCCCTGGCGTTGGCCCTGGCGTGGAAAGCCCGGGTGCGCCTGCGGGGCGACGGGATCCAGCCGGCCACCCTGCTGACGCGCTACCGGCACGGGGTGAAGGTGCGCTCCGGGAGCGCCGCCGCGCTGCGCCCCCTGCGCGCCGGCGCTCAGCGCGTGGCCCGGGAGCTGGACGCGGCGGCCCGCGTGATGCTGCCCCGGGCGGCGCGCGCGGCTCGGCCGGCGGCGCTGCCCACGCGGTGATCTCCGGGAAACCGGCGAGGTGACCGGCCCCGTAAGGAAGGAGGCTGCTATACTCACCCCATGAGTGGCTCGTCCAAACGAGCCGGCGCCACCCGCATCAAGCGGCTGCGCCGCAACCTGCAGCTCACCGGGCCCATCGTGGTGCTGGCAGTGGGCGTCCTCGTGCCGGTGCTGCTGTCCACCGCGGTGGGCATCCTCACCCTGGTGCTGGGCGACGGCTCCGAGTCCATCATCCTGGGGGGGCTCACCATCTCTTTCACCTCGGCGGCCATCGGCGGCGGGATCATCCTCGCCGTGCTGCTGGGGCGGCGGTCGCGCACCGCGCGGCTGCAGGCCGACTTCCTGGCCAACGTCACCCATGAGCTGCGCACCCCCCTGTCGTCCATCCGCCTGTACGCCCAGACCCTGCAGTCGGGCCTGCTGAACACGGACCCGGCGCGGGCCCGTTGTAGCGTGGAGACCATCGTCCGGGAGACCGAGTGGCTCGAGAGCATGATCGACAGCGTGCTCACCTGGCGAGCGGCGGCCAAGGACCGCTTCGACCTGGACCCCGAGGTGGGCTCCGTGGCGCCAGCGGTGCAAGCGGCCGTCCAGCGCTTCGGGCGGATGCTGACCCCCGGCGAGGTGGCGCTCACGGTGGACGTGCAGACCGCGGCGCCGGTGCGACACGATCACCGGGGTCTCACCATCCTGCTCATCAATCTGCTGGTGAACGCCTACAAGTACGGCGGAGATCGCAAGCGCATCCGGCTGTGGGCCGAGGATCGGCGCGACACAGTGCTCATCGGCGTCGAGGACGACGGCGTCGGCATCCCGGCCCGCGAGCTCGAGCGGATCTTCGATCCCTTCCACCGGGTGGAGACCGATCGGGGGCCCAAGACCAGCGGCGCCGGCCTGGGGCTCGCCATCGTCCGTCACCTGGCCGACGCCCACGACGGCCAGGTGTTCGTGGAATCCACGCCCGGAGCAGGCAGCCGCTTCGTCGTCCAGCTCCCCGTGGCCACGGCGCCGGAGCCCAGCATCGACGAGCCAGCCGCGCTGGAAACCAGGGACGTACCGCACACGCCGGAGCCCGACGCCGAGCTGCCGGAGCCCGACGCCGAGCTGCCGGAGCCCGACGCCGAGCTGCCGGAGCCCGAC
>CAYFWA010000240.1:0-3964 GCA_964346625.1 uncultured Myxococcales bacterium | reverse complement strand
GCCGGAGCCCGACGCCGAGCTGCCGGAGCCCGACGCCGAGCTGCCGGAGCCCGACGCCGAGCCGCCGGAGCCCGACGCCGAGCCGCCGGAGCTTCAGCGACTGCCCAAGACACCGGCCCGGGAGGCCCCACCGTGAACCCCACCCGCCCCGACGGCGCCGCCTCCGGCGGCGGCGGTGACGAGCACGCCGAACGTAAGGATCGGGTGCTCATCCTCGAGGACGACCGCGCCCTGCGCGAGGGGCTGGTCATGAACTTCGGCCTGCGCGGACACGAGGTGATCAGCACCAGCAGCGGCGACGAGGGGTTGCGGCTGGCCTTCGACGCGCGCCCGGATCTGATCATCCTGGATCTGATGCTGCCCGGGATCAGCGGGCTGGAGATCCTCTCGGAGCTGCGCGAGCGCGGCGAGCGGGTCCCGGTGCTCATCTTGTCGGCGCGCGACACCACCGACCAGAAGGTGCAGGGACTGCAGACCGGCGCCGACGACTACGTCACCAAGCCCTTCGAGCTGCCGGAGCTGCTGGCCCGCGCCGAGGGGATGCTGGCGCGCCAGCGCATCGACCGCGCCCACCGCAGCGCCGTGTCCTTTGGTCAGGTGACGGTGGACCCGGTGGCGCGCACCGTAACCAAGGCCGAGCGTCCGGTGACCCTGTCGGCCAAGGAGTTCGACCTGCTGTGGCTGCTGGCCAGCGCCCCGGATCGGCCCTTTTCCCGGGAGACCATCCTGACGCGGATCTGGGGCTGGGACTTCGAGGGGACCGCCCGCACGGTGAACAACTTCATCCTCAACCTGCGCCAGAAGCTCGAGGACGATCCGGCCCACCCCCGCCACCTGCTCACCGTGCGGCAGGTGGGCTACAAGCTGGTCCGGTAGTCACGCCCCGGTCGTCACGCCCCGGTCGTCACGCCAGGAAGAATCGAAGGGCGGACGAGCACCGGCGCAGCCGGATCCAAACAGAGTCGCCGATCAGCCGCCTCAGGGCTCCACGGTGAGCACCAGGCGGCTGTCGGCGTCGCAAAACGGCTATATCCGGATCTCTCACCACGATAACGACCCGTTTTTATCGGGAGAAACGGGGTTACGCGTCGAATCTAGCGTGATCCGGATTGTGCGAAAACGAACGTTTTGCTGTACACGCCGCGCTGTCACGGCTCTGGCATGTTGACCACAGCAGCGGCGCGTCAACGAGGCCTTGGGGGGGGGCCTTGCCGCGCCGCACTGTGGTAAAGCGGCCAGCGCCGCGCCAGCAGTCAACATTTCATCAGCGCTCGACAAATCCCGTTGAGAAATCCGGACAGAACCTCGATATAGGGGTACTCTCCGGCCACCGCGTTGGCCACGTCCAGAAACCGCCCGTCGGACAGCTTGAGGATGGCGGCCTTGTGCACCAGGTGGACGCGGCTATTTTTTTCATCGCTCGCGATCGATGACTTTCGCGAGCGGCCGCGATCAACGACGCGAGGTCGCTTCGTGGCGGAGCGCGAGCCGACCCTCGCCGCGTGCGAAGACAACCGCTGGGAGATACGATGCGGATCCTGTACCTGACCGACCTGCACGGGGTGACCACGGGGCTGCCCGAGCTGATCGCCCGTGAGGCCGGGGCCGACCTGTGCCTGCTGGGGGGCGACCTCACGAGCTTCCGGGGGCCCGAGGCGGCCGAGCGGGTGCTGCGCCCCCTCGCCAAGGCCTTCGGCCGGATCCGGGCGGTGGCCGGCAACACCGACCGCCCCGAGGTGTCCCGCTGGCTCGCCGAGCAGGGCTGGTCCCTCGACGGCCGGGGCGAGGCGCTCGACGGCCTGTGGCTCTCCGGGGTGGAGGGCTCCAACCACACCCCGCTCAAGGCCCCCATCGAGCTCGCCGAGCCCGAGCTGGAGGCGCGCCTGGCCGCCGGCGCCCCACCCGCCGGCGCCCCGAACGTCGGCGCCCCACCCGCCGGCGCCCCACCCGCCGGCGCCCCACCCGCCGGCGCCCCGAACGTCGGCACGTCGGAGCGGGACGCGAAAGGAGCGCCTCAAGCAGCCGGGGAGGGGGCGCGTGAGCAGCGGCCAGGCGAGCCGCCGACGCGCGCCAAGCCGACGCGCGCCAAGCCGACGCGCTCCCCGCGGCCCGCGCGGGGCGCCACCACCACCGCGGCCACGGCGCAGAGCGCGCGGCCCTGGATCCTGGTGACCCACGTGCCGCCGCACCAGAGCCGCTGCGACCGGATCTTCGCCGGGCAGCACGTGGGCTCCACCGCGGTGCGCCGCTTCCTCGAGACCCGGCGCCCGCGTCCGTCGGTGCACCTGTGTGGCCACGTCCACGAGAGCGTGGCCCTGGATCACGTGGCCGGGGTGACGATCTGCAATCCGGGCTCCTGGACGGCGGCCCGCTACGCGGTGATCACCTGGGACGGGAACCCGGCGGCGCCCCTGCAGGTGACCCTACGACGGATGGTGCTCCCTCCGCTCTTGCGCTGGCGGGCCCGGGGGCGGATGATGGCCGAGAAGGTCACCGGCTACGCCCGCCACCGCCTCGGCCGCTGAGCCTCCGCCCCGCCGCGTCCTTCGGGGAGCGTGAGGCCGGTCGCCCCGAGCTCACGGGCGAGCCCCACAGCAATTACCCCGATGCCCTGGCCCCGGATCATCCTACACGCCGACATGGACGCCTTCTTCGCGTCGGTGGAGCAGCTCGACGACCCCGCCCTGCGCGGCAAGCCGGTGATCGTGGGGGGCACCAGCCGCCGCGGCGTGGTCTCCGCGGCCAGCTACGAGGCCCGGCGCTTCGGCGTGCACAGCGCCATGCCCACCTACGAGGCCCGGCGCCGCTGCCCCCACGGGAAGCTCATCCGCCCCCGGGCGGACCGCTACCGCGAACAGTCCGAGCGGGTGATGGCGGTATTCGAGGACTACTCCCCCCAGGTCGAGCCGCTGTCCATCGACGAGGCCTTTTTGGACATGTCCGGCGCCGAGCGCCTGCTGGGCCCCCCGGCCGAGGTGGGCCGGAGGCTCAAGGCCGAGGTGCGCGAGGCCACCGGCGGCCTCACGGTGTCGGTGGGGATCTCCACCACCAAGTACGTGGCCAAGGTGGCCAGCGATCACGACAAGCCCGACGGGCTCACCGTGGTGCCCCCGGACGAGGTGCTGACCTTTTTGCGCCCTCTGCCGGTGAGTGAGCTGTGGGGGGTGGGCCCCAAGGCCCGCGAGCGCCTGGAGCAGCTCGGCCTGCGCAGCATCGGGCAGGTGGAGCAGGCCTCCGTCGAGCTGCTCATCGATCACCTGGGCAGCCTCGGAGAGCACATCCACGAGCTGGCCTGCGGCCGCGACGACCGGGAGGTGGTCTCGCAACGCGAGGCCAAGTCCCTGGGCGCGGAGATGACCCTGGAGCACGACGTGGAGGGCCCCGAGGCCATCCGGCGCTACCTGCGCAAGGCCGCCGATCGCGTGGCCCCGCGGCTGCGCCGCCACGGCCTGCGCGCCGCCGGCGTCCGGGTGAAGCTCAAGACCGCGGATTTTCGGCTCCAGACCCGCCAGGGCGCCCTGGACCCCTCCACCGACGCGGCCCGAACGCTGTACGACGGCGCCTGCGCCCTTTTGCCCCAGTTCGATCTGAGCCTGCCCTACCGGCTCGTGGGCCTGGCCGCCTTCGACCTGCGCGAGCAGGCCCAGCCCGTGCAGGGCGATCTGTTCGACGACGGCTCGGCCCAGCGCAACCGCGAGCTCGAGGGCACCCTGGATCGCCTGCGCGAGCGCTTCGGCGACGGCGCGGTGCGCCGCGGCAGCGACCTGGATGAATGAGCCGTCGCCGCTCACGGCCAGTAGCCCCCCTCGCCCCGCGCTGATATCCTGCGGAAATGATCCGCCTCGGCGCCCCAGGTCGGCCCCTGCCGCTCGCCGCAAGGTGGTTGGGTGCGGCGGGACTCGCGTTGGCGGGTGCGGCGGGACTCGCGTTGGCGGGTGCGGCGGGACTCGCGTTGGCGGGTGCG
>CAYFWA010000239.1:0-8843 GCA_964346625.1 uncultured Myxococcales bacterium | reverse complement strand
GCCCCTCGGGGGACCCGGCCCCCGGAGCCGAACGACGGAGCCGGTCGCCGGACGCTGGAGCCGGCCACCGGAGCCGGCCACCGGAGCCCCCCACCGGAGCCGGCCACCGGAGCCCCCCACCGGAGCCGGCCACCGGAGCCCCCCACCGGAGCCGGCCACCGGAGCCGGCCACCGGAGCCGGCCACCCTGATCCTCCCGCGTGTATCCCCGCCGCCGCTCGCTCGTAAGTGAGAATAACCCAGCAACTCACCGGTGACGACCAACAACCCGAAGGAGCCCCCTGCCATGCGTCTGAAGCGAGCACCGATCCCATTCATTTTCACCGTCTCTTTGCTGGCCTTTGCGGCCGCTCCCCTCGCGGGCTGCGAGGACGATCCCGTCTGCGGCAACGGCAAGCGGGAGGCCAAGGAGGAGTGCGACGACGGCAACGACATCGACGACGACGAGTGCACCAACCTGTGCACCCTGCCCCGCTGCGGCGACGGCATCGTTCAGGCCGGCGAGGAGTGCGACGACGGCGACCACGTGAACTACGACGAGTGCACCAACGGGTGCCGGGAGCCGCGCTGCGGCGACGGCATCCTCCAAGAGGGCGAGGAGTGCGACGACGGGAACTGGGACGACTCCGACGGCTGCCCCACGAGCTGCGAGGTCGCGCGCTGCGGCGACGGCTACGTCCACGTGGGCGTGGAGGCCTGCGACGACGGCAACACCGACGACTCCGACGCCTGTACCAACGCCTGCGCCCTGCCCTCCTGCGGCGACGGCATCGTCCAGGCCGGCGAGGAGTGCGACGACGGCAACCTCAGCGATGCCGACGGCTGCCTCACCACCTGTCTGCTGGCCACCTGCGGTGACGGGCACCTGCAGGCCGGCGTGGAGGCCTGCGACGACGGCAACACCGATAACTCCGACGCCTGCCTGTCCACCTGCGAGGTCGCCACCTGCGGCGACGGCCACGTCCGGCACGGCGTGGAGGCCTGCGACGACGGCAACACCGACGACGACGACGCCTGTACCAACGCCTGCGCCCTGCCCTCCTGCGGCGACGGCATCGTCCAGGCCGGCGAGGAGTGCGACGACGGCAACCTCAGCGATGCCGACGGCTGCCTCACCACCTGTCTGCTGGCCACCTGCGGTGACGGGCACCTGCAGGCCGGCGTGGAGGCCTGCGACGACGGCAACACCGATAACTCCGACGCCTGCCTGTCCACCTGCGAGGTCGCCACCTGCGGCGACGGCCACGTCCGGCACGGCGTGGAGGCCTGCGACGACGGCAACACCGACGACGACGACGCCTGTACCAACGCCTGCGCCCTGCCCTCCTGCGGCGACGGCGTCGTCCAGGCCGGCGAGGAGTGCGACGACGGCAACCTCGACGACTCCGACGCCTGCCTGTCCACCTGCCTGCTGGCCCGCTGCGGAGACGGCTTCGTGCAGGCCAACGTGGAGGAGTGCGACGACGGCAACGCCGACAACTCCGACTCGTGCACCAGCGCGTGCCTGGCGGCCGTGTGCGGCGATGGCTTCGTACGTCAAGGCGTGGAGGCCTGCGACGACGGCAACACCGACGACGACGACGCCTGCACCAACGCCTGCGCCCTGCCCACCTGCGGCGACGGCCACGTCCAGGCCGGCGAGGAGTGCGACGACGGCAACCTCGACGACTCCGACGCCTGCCTGACCACCTGCCTGTCGGCGAGCTGCGGGGACGGCTTCGTGCAGGCCGGCGTGGAGGAGTGCGACGACGGCAACCTCGTGGAGGGCGACTGGTGCAGCGCCACCTGCACCCGCGAGTGCTCCCTGGGCGACGCGGCCGGCCTCGACGGCGGTCACTGCTACATGGTCTTCGCCGAGCAGGTGACCTGGGCGGACGCGGCGGCCACCTGCCAGCTCCTCGGCTCGCACCTGGCCAGCATCTCCGGCGCCTCGGAGAACAGCTTCATCGAGGGGCTCGCCGCCGGCGTGGCTGCGGCCCCCTGGATCGGGCTCACCGACCAGTGGAGCGAGTCCACCTTCGTCTGGTACGAGGGACCGGGGAGCATCCTGGCGCCCACGTACCTGAACTGGGACTCCGGGCAGCCGGACAACCAGCCCGCCCCGGGGGCCGACTGCGCCAGCCTGAGCGCGGCGGACGGGTTCTGGTCCGACCAGGACTGCGGGACCTTGCGGGCCTTCATCTGTGAGCACGAGTGGGACTGAGGCCGCTGCGGCCCGGCGGCCCCGCGACGCGATCCCAGGTCGCGCCGCGGGGCCGGAGCTTCCCCCCGGGGAAGGAAGGATGACCATGAGAACGCGGATCTTCCCGGTTCTGACCCCCCTGCTGGCGCTCGGCGTGCTGGGCGGGCTCGCCCTGCCCGCCTGCGGCGACGACGGAGGCCGCTGCGGCGACGGCGTCCTGCAGGCGGGCGAGCAGTGCGACGACGGCAACGAGATCGACGCGGATCGGTGCACGTCGCGCTGCGAGCTGGCGCGGTGCGGCGACGGCATCGTGCACCCCGACGAGGAGTGCGACGACGGCAACACCTTCGACTTCGACGGCTGCTCCAACGCCTGTCGGCTCCCCCGCTGCGGCGACGGGATCCTGCAGGAGGGCGAGCAGTGCGACGACGGCAACGCCGACGACTCCGACGCCTGCCCGTCGAGCTGCGTGCCGGCGAGCTGCGGCGACGGCTTCGTACGCGCGGGCGTGGAGGCCTGCGACGACGGCAACGCCGATGACACTGACGCCTGTCGAAACGACTGCACCCTGCCCACCTGCGGCGACGGCGTGGTGCAGGCCGGCGAGCAGTGCGACGACGGCAACCTGAGCAACAACGACGGCTGCCTGAACACCTGCCTGCTGGCCTTTTGCGGTGACGGGTTTCTCCAGCGTGGCGTCGAGGAGTGCGACGACGGCAACGCCGACGACTCCGACGCCTGCCTGTCCACCTGCGAGGTCGCCACCTGCGGCGACGGCCACGTTCGGTACGGCGTGGAGGCCTGCGACGACGGCAACGCCGATGATCACGACGCCTGTCGAAACGACTGCGCCCTGCCCACCTGCGGCGACGGCGTCGTGCAGGCCGGCGAGCAGTGCGACGACGGCAACCTCGACGACTCCGACGCCTGCCTGTCCACCTGCCTGCTGGCGAGCTGCGGCGACGGTCATGTCCAGGCCGGCGTGGAGCAGTGCGACGACGGCAACGCCGATGATCACGACGGCTGCCTGACCGGCTGTACCCTGGCCGCCTGTGGCGACGGCGTGGTGCGCACGGGCGTGGAGGCCTGCGACGACGGCAACGCCGATGACACTGACGCCTGTCGAAACGACTGTACCCTGCCCACCTGCGGCGACGGCGTCGTGCAGGCCGGCGAGCAGTGCGACGACGGCAACCTCAGCGACACCGACGGCTGCCGGACCAACTGCCTGGCGGCGCGCTGCGGCGATGGGGTGCGCTGGCTGGGCGTGGAGCAGTGCGACGACGGCAACGTCGACGATCACGACGGCTGCACCAACGACTGCCGGCTGCCCCGCTGCGGCGACGGCATCCTGCAGCTCGGCGAGCAGTGCGACGACGGCAACGGAGACGACACCGACGCCTGCCCGTCCACCTGCCAGCTCGCGCGATGCGGCGACGGGTACGTGCACGCCGGCGTGGAGGCCTGTGACGACGGTAACCTCCAGGACACCGACGCCTGCCCGTCCACCTGCCAGCTCGCCTTCTGCGGCGACGGGTTCCGCTGGTCGGGGGTGGAGGCCTGCGACGACGGCAACGCGGACAACACCGACGGCTGTTTGGACGACTGCCGCGCGGCGCGCTGCGGCGACGGGCACGTCTGGGCCGGCGTAGAGGAGTGCGACGACGCCAACGCGGACAACACCGACGGCTGCCTGATCACCTGCGAGGCCTACGACTGGTGCGCCGACTTCCGGCTGAGCTCCATCCAGCCGCCGGTGGCCTGCCTCGGGGCGGTGCCCGGGCAGCTCACCATCGAGGGCAGCGGCTTCGTGGTGGTGGAGGGGCAGGAGCCCACGGTGACCCTGGAGGGTAACGCGCTCAACGTGGCATCGCTGGGAGGCTGCCAGCCCTTGCATGGCCTAATGCTGAGCGCCCAGAGCTGCACCTCCATCACCGTCGACATGCCGGCCGGGCTGGTCATCGGCGACTACGAGATCGAGGTCATCCTCCCCGTGACCCAGGGCTGCCAGGACTCGCTGATCTTCAGCGTGGGTCCCAACCCCACGGTGACCTCGGTGGTGCCGGCGCTCACCTGCGAAGGCCCCAACACCTTCGCGGTCAACGGCACTGGCTTCGTGCCCAGCACCCAGGTGCGGTTCGGATCCATCCCGGCCGACAGCGTGACCTATGTGAGCGACACCCAGCTCCAGGTCACCTTCAACAACCTGCCGCCGGGCACCTACGACGTGACCGTGTCCAACGGGCCGGGCTGCGAGTCCACCCTCGTCGATGCGGTCACCGTGGCGCCCAACCCGACGGTCTACTTCGTGGATCCGCCCGTGGTCTACAACGGCGTGAGCCTGCAGGTGACCATCTACCTGTCCGGGATCAATGGCGGAAACGTCGACGGGGTAGCCATCCGCCCCACCGGCACGGTGCAGCCCTGGCAGTGGCTCGTCCACACCTACGACCCGGCCAAGCCCAACCGGGTTCTGGCCGTGGTTCCCCAGGGGTTGCCCCCCGGGGGCTACGACGTCCTGGTGGAGGACGCGCTGGGCTGCACGGCGACCCTCACCGGCGGGCTCCAGGTGACCGATGAGTTGACCCTGGCCCTGGAGGGCATCGACCCGCCCTTCGGCTGGACCGACACGAGCACCGGCGTGGATCTCACCGCCGAGGACCCGCCCCCCTCCGGGATGGTGGGCTTCGAGCTGTCTCCCCGGGTGTACCTCAACCCCACCAACCCCGGCCCGGGCGACCTGGCCACCGCCCTGTCGGCGGTGGGCTACGTGGACCCGTCCCGGATCACGGCCCTGGTGCCTTCCGGCCTGGCCGTGGGCACCTACGACGTGATCGTGGTAAACCCCGACGGCGAGGTGGGGCTGTTGCCGGGCGGCTACACGGTCACCGCGGATCCGCCGCCCCTGGTGGACGACGTCACGCCGGGCTCGGTGCCCAACGCCTCCCCGGCGGATCTGGTGATCTACGGCTCCGGCTTCGACGGGCCCACCGTGACGGCCTTCTGCAAGGACCCTGCTGACACGGTCACCGCCTACGCGGTCACGGTGAACAGCGGCACCGACACCCAGCTCGACGCCACCCTGCCGGCGGACCAGATCGTCGAGGGATCGGTCTGTGTGATCCGGGTGACCAACCCGGACGGGAGCTACGGGGAGTTTTCCGCGGTGGGGGTGACCAACCCGGCGGAGAACATCCAGCCCACGGCCCTCGGACCCTCCCTGGTGGAGGGACGGCGGGCGCCCGCCGCGGCCTACGGCCGGGCCACTCGCACCGCCCGGTTCCTTTACGTTTTCGGCGGCGACGACGGCCAGGTGTCCGGGGCCTACGACAGCATCGAGGCCGCCCCGGTGGACCGGTTCGGCGAGCTCGGTAGCTTCCGGATCCTGCCGCGGGCGTTGCCGGGGCCCCGCACCCTCGCCGCCGTGCAGGTGCTGGACCGCTACGTGTTCCTGGTGGGCGGCAACGACGGCGCCGGACCCGTGGCCACCGTGTACCGGGCCGAGATCCTCGACCCGGAGGATGCCCCGGAGATCACCGACCTCGCCATGGAGCTGGCCCCGGGCGGCATCACCGAGGGCACCTGGTATTATCGAGTGTCGGCCGTCATGGATCCCACCCACCCGGACAACCCCGGGGGCGAGAGCCTGCCCAGCGACCCCCAGCCGGTGCAGGTGCCAGCCGGCCTATCGGATCCCCTGCAGGTCACCCTTACCTGGTCCCAGGTCCCGGGCGCCGTGGGCTACCGGATCTACCGGACGCCGACGGCCGATCTGGCCTCCGGCTTCGAGGAGCTGCTGGCCGAGGTGGCCGGTGGCGCCACCATCCAGTACGTGGACACCGGCGGGGCCACCGACCCGACCGGGCGGCCGCTGCGGGGGGGCGACCTGGGGACCTGGAAGACGCTGCCCCCGCTGCAGCGGCCGCGAGAGGGGCTCGGCCTGGCCCAGGCCCCCGATCCGGATACCGCCATCGACCTGCGCTACCTGTACGCCATCGGCGGCCGGACCACGGGTAGCGCGGCGCTCGGAACCTACGAGTACGTGCCGGTGAGCGAGATCACCTGGGACGTCCCCGCCGCGGCGAGCTGGGTGGAGGACGCGGCCAACCCGCTGGCCGCGGCCCGCTGGCAGCTCGGCGCCCTCGTGGTGGACGAGCGCGTGACCGCCCGGGTAGCCCCCGGAGACACGTGGATCTACGCCGGCGGCGGCGTGGACGGCACCGGCGTCACCAACGTCACCAACGTGGACGCCGCCCTGGTGCTCACCGGCGGCCTGCTGGACACGTTCATTGCGGTGGATGCCTTCACCCCCGCCTTCGCCGGCTACGGCCACGCGGCGGCGGCCAACCAGCTCTTCGTGTTCGGCGGCCAGAACCACGCCCCATCGGGCAACAACTCCTCCACCCAGATCTGCGGGATCGGGTTCCCCTGCCTGGGCCCCCCGGACGACCCGCCCGACCTGCAGGGCTGGAACGCCCTGGGGTTCAACCTGCAGGTGGAGCGCTACCTGCTGGGCTCCACCGTGGGCTCGGCTCACATCTTCCTGGTGGGCGGGCTCACCACGGGCAACGTGCCCACGGATACCGTGGAGAGCTCCGTCTGGTAGCCGTATTCGTTCAGGGGGGCTGTCCCAGCCCCCTGAACGTGTACGGTAGATCCAGAGCTCACGTGACGGTGCCGAGACCGTGATTCTCGAGCTGGTGTTGGATGAGCAGCGGGTTCACCCCGAGCTCCTCCGACAGCTCCGCAACCTCGTCCTGCGACACGAGACCTCCCACTCGCTCGGCGATGGCAGAGGCCGGGGCCAGCAGCTCGGCGGCGAAGGCCCTCGCTGCTCGCTGGGGCCGGGTCACGGCCCGTGTGAGTAGCCGTCCTTGGTCCACTGACCCAGTCAAGGTGAAAAATGCACTGCGGGCCAGCAGGAACCGCCTCGCCCACCCAATACGCGACCCCGGGTCAATCACCACGGGCTTCTCGTCGTCCCTCGAGAGCCCAATCAAGCCGTCCAGCCACTTGATCTGGTCGGCTTTTCGCACGGGCGTTGTATCCCACCCCAAGCACTCTATCATCAGCCCCTCCAAGTCATTGATCGCTTCCTGCGGGTTCAGCCCGAGCAGATGTGCCCTCGCCTCGCGGGCAAGCCGATAGCCCGTCTCATGGGCACTCGGCTCCCACGCACTGGTGAGCGTGGCGTACTGGTGGTGGGCTGAACCGTTCGCGAGATTGGCCCTCGACTCCTCCAGCCAGGAGACGGCTGGCTGCAAGGTGTTTGGTCGGGAGCCTTCGAGAAGGTCGTTCCGAAGGAGCCGGGGTAGGGTGCCCGTCAGGTTCTTGATCAAGTCTACGAGGGTGTCCGTGGCCTCGTCGGAGTCGAAGGGGTCGTAGGGGTCGTAGGGGTCCACGCCGAGGAGCGCAAGGGAGCGACAGAGCTCCTGCTCCTCATCGTCAGCAGTCTGAATAGCCGTCCAGGCGGCTGCGGCCCGCTGCAAGTCCTCGTTGTCGCCGACCACCGCCCCGACCCGTTGAAGGGTGGCCTCCACCAAGGCGGCGGCCTGGGTCTCAAACTCGTGAGCATCTACCCGAACCCGCCCCTCACCCATGAAGCGCACTCGACTCTGGCCTCGCTCCTTGGGGTCGGGGAACCAGCAAACGACGATCTCGTCACCGTCTCGAACGAATGCGGCGTCGGGAAGTGCCGTTCCTTCCCTTGCGGCGAGCAGGTTGTGACGCTGGACCCACTCCAGCTTCCACGACGGTGCGCCCCGTCCAGGCATCAGCGGGCTTGTCGGAGACGGCTCGTGGAGGATGCTCCACCAGTTCTCGGTCAACCACTCGGCCAGTGGGAAGATGGGTCCGTAGACGGCGGCTCGACGGGTATCGGAGGCGAGATGGACCAGCTCGGTTACGTCTGCACCACCGACCTCGATGTGAAGCCGTGCCCACGTTGCCGCCAAGACGCAGTCCCGAACACCAGGAGCGTCCAGCCACTCGACCTCGAACCTCATCGGTCCCCCCAATCGAGCCGGTTGTTGCGGTCAATCGGGAGCTCAGGGGGCGTCAACTTGTAGCCCTTGTAGGTTCCCTGCGGCCCGTTGATGTGCCGTGCCTCGTAGAGGTCATCGTCCAACCAGGTCCACACGTACTTCGGAAACCCTCCCTCGAAAACGGAGCTGGTGCAGCGTTTGAGGATGCCCCGCCGCAAGGCCTCCGTGTTCCTGTCGAGATCCTTGGTCAGATGCGGCTCACATGGTGTGGCGTCCGAACGTAGAGCGGGAGGGCCGACGTGACTCGGGTGGTCCTTGTGCTCCTGGCTCCCGACGTAGCGCACGTTCTCGGCCACCTCGTCGGGAAGAGGCGCCCCCTCGGGCCAATCGCCGATCTTCCGGCGCTTCTGTCGTTTGAACCGTGTTCGCATTCGTTCTTTACTCTCGGGAAGGATAGCCCATCGCGGAGCCGTGGGCCATCTCCGACCGCGAGCAGGCACCTTGGATCACCGTGCGCGGCCCGGCCACCGGAGCCGGCCACCGGAGCCGGAACTGGTCACTAGCCCGAGTTTACCGCCTCCGCGAGCACATCCTCGTAAGTAATCGAAATGATCCAGGAACTATGGCCCCGATCACGAATTATCTGATCGTTCAGGCCGCCGATCCATCCCGGCTGGC
>CAYFWA010000238.1:6549-8905 GCA_964346625.1 uncultured Myxococcales bacterium | reverse complement strand
GCGGGGTCCGGGGGCGGGGCCGAGGCTTGGCCTGCGCAGACCCGGGCGTCGCCGGCAGCGTCCACGCTGGCAGCGCCCACGCCAGCAGCGCCCACGCCAGCAGCACCGCGCCCCCTGCGACGAGCGCCGCGACGGCCGCCACCGCCACCGCCCGCGTCAGGCCACGGGTGTCCCGGGGTGGCCTTCCCGAGCTCATGAACGCATTCTCTCGTCGGGCGTCAGGGGGGATGTCCCATCCCCCCTCGCCCCGAAAAAGCGCGGTTTTTCGGGGCTCACCCCCAATCCTCGCGCTTCGCGCCGCTGCAGGGAAACGCACCATGTTTCCACTCGCCTCGAATTCGGTCCTACGGGGCCCCCGAGCCCATTCTCTCATCCACGGTCTCGCGGATCCGCGCAGCGGCCGCGTCGGCGCGCCCCGGCCACTTTGCCAGGGCCTCCTCGGCCCGACTCCGCAGCTCCCCCGCGGACAGCTCGCCCAGGTTGATGCGGACGTTGTAGGCCGCCCCCCAAAAGCCGGTGTGCAGGGCCAGCCCCGCCACGGCGCAGTCGCTCAGGGCGTTTTCACTCCCCTCGCGGGCGGTGTCCGGCCCGAGCTCGAGCCCCTCCAGACAAAGCCGCATCACCTCCAGGGGCACCGCCGTGGCCACGCCGTACCCTTGAGCGATGGCCGCCTGCCGGGCCTCCCGCTCGTCGTCGCTGGTCTGCGGGAGCCCGTAGGCCGCCATCACCTGGTCGAAGGCCTCCGCGTCCCGATCCATCAGCTCCTTGAGCTCGTCGCGCAGGGGCATGAGGCACTCCACCCGCTCGCGCATGGCGTCCTCCAGGTGGGCGTAGCGCTTCTTGCCGCGGGTCAAGCGGCACACCATGAGCAGCAGCCCCACGCCGAGGCTCCCGTTGAGCGCGGCCACCGCGCCTCCCCCGGGGGTCGGGGCGCGGGACGCGGTGTGCTGAATGAAGCTCGCCACGGGGAGATAGGCCAGCTTGGAGGCCTGGGCACGTTCCACCATTTCTCGCTCTCCTGTGCGTCCGCGGACCGTTCGCCCAGAGGGTGGGAGGCCACGGGCGCGCTGTACGCCCGGCTCAGGCGATGGCGTACTCGATGACCTTACGATCGATGTCAAAGGGGTTGAAGTCCGACAGCCCCAGGTAGTCGTGGGCCACCTCGACGAGCGCCCGTCGGGTGATCCCCGACGGGCGCTCGCCCTGCTCGAACAGGTGGTACTCGGCCGCCATGAGCAGCGGCTCCACGGGAACCAGACCCACCACCTCCGAGCCGGTCACCTCGATCCCGCGCCGGCGGGCCTCGAAGCGGACCTCCTCGAAGGCCACGTGGGGCGGGGTGATCAGATAGTGCGTCAGGTTCATGGACACCTGGCACATCCGGCGCTCCGGGATGGCCACGCCGATGCCCTTGGTGAACCGCAGCTTGCCCGGCACCCGCCACGACCCACCACCCGGTGCGGAAACGGTGGTGCCGAGCTCGCGCACCGCGAAGGCGATCTCGCTTACCGCCTCCAGATCCTCGGTGTCCAGGTCGATGTTGTAGGCCACCAGGAAAAAGCGCGCCCCCGCGGCCACCGCGCCGAAGCGCGGCACGAAGCGCGCGGGGCCGAAGTCCGGCGCGTGCTCCGGCTGGCCGATCTTGTCGGGCAGGGCCTCGTACTCCCCGGCCCGCACCCGGGCCAGGTTCTTGCGCTCGGGCCGGCTGGCCGCCATCTCGTAGAGGTACACCGGCAGCTCGAGCTCCTCGCCCACCCGCTTGCCAAAGGTCCGGGCCAGCTCCGCGCAGTCGGCCAGCGACACCCCCCGCACCGGCACGAAGGGGCACACGTCCATGGCGCCGAAGCGCGGGTGCCCCCCTTTGTGCTTGGTCATGTCGATCTTCTCGGCGGCCACCCGGGCGCAGCGCACCGCGGCCTCCACCATCGCGTCGGGCCCCCCGGCGAAGGTCACCACCACGCGGTTGTACGACGCGTCGGGCTCCAGCCCCAGAAACCGCACCCCCTCCACGCTCTCGATGGCTGCGGTCAGCGCGTCGAACACCACCGGGTCGGAGCCCTCCGAGAAGTTCGGCACGCACTCCACCACCGGCTCCCCGGCCCCGTCCGACTCCACCACCGGCTCCCCGGCCCCGTCCGACTCCACCACCGGCTCCCCGGCCCCGTCCGACCCCGCGCCCGCCTGTTCGTTCTTTGGCTCGTTGTTTTTCATGAGGACCCTCTGTTCGCCGCCCCCCCTACCCACGGGGCGAAGGGGGCTGACGCGGCGCAGATGATAACCAAGCCCCGCCTACCTCGGAAGGGGGACGCGAAAAATCGTCGGGAATTCATCCCGGTGCCGAGGCAGGGCGCCAAGC
>CAYFWA010000238.1:0-6449 GCA_964346625.1 uncultured Myxococcales bacterium | reverse complement strand
CGACGCGCCAAGCCGACGCGCCAAGCCGACGCGCCAAGCCGACGCGCCAAGCCGACGCGCCAAGCCGAGGACCCGCCGCTCAACTGAACGGGGGGACGTAGGTTCGGTTTGTCGCTTTCGCCCCGCATTGAACCAGGGAGGCGGACGAAGCCCGGGCGACGCTCGCCGCCCGTGAGCCCCAAGCCACCGCGCGAAAGCGAGAAATCGAACCTGCGTCCCCATAGCCTGTCGGTGTCCAAAGCCCCAAACCACCCCGTCACACCAACCTCGCGGCCACACCGGGCCGCGGACCCGCCGCAGCCCCAACAGCCCCCGCGGCCCCAACGGGCCGAGGACCCGGCGCGGCGCGGCTGGGGCTCAACGGTGAATGAGGGACGCGGCGTTCAGAGCTTGGGAGGCGCTTTGGGCAACAGACCCGCCCCGCAACTGAATCGCACCTGAACGCGGGGACGTAGGTTCGGTTTGTCGCTTTCGCCCCGCATTGGACCAGGGCGGTGCACGAAACCCGGGCGACGCTCGCCGCCCGTGGGCCCCAAGCCACCGCGCGAAAGCGAGAAATCGAACCTGCGTCCCCATAGCCTGTCGGTGTCCAAAGCCCCAAACCACCCCGTCACACCAACCTCGCGGCCACACCGGGCCGCGGACCCACCGCAGCCCCAACAGCCCCCGCGGCCCCAACGGGCCGAGCCCCATAGCCTGTCGGTGTCCAAAGCCCCAAACCACCCCGTCACACCAACCTCGCGGCCACACCGGGCCGCCCCCCCCCCAACCTCGCGGCTGCAACGTAAACCCCGAGTTGAAGTCCGGACGTTCCCGGAATAAACTCAAGCACTCGCGAGAGGAAAAGCGAACACGAGCTGCGGTGTGGCGCGGTGCGGTGCGGTGCGGTGCGGTGCGATGCGATGCGATGCGGTGCGGCTAGGCGGGGCGAGGCGGTACGGTGCAACGAGACGAGGGTGCGGTGCCGCGACGCTAGGATTGGCGAGGAGAGGCGAGGAGAGGCGAGGAGACACACCGCCACGAACCTGTAAAGACGAGGCAAGCTGCGATGAAGGGAGCCCGAATCCTGCTGGTGGACGACGAGGTGGACTTCGTCGACATCATGTTGAAACGATTGAAAAAAAGGGACATCCAGGCCTTCGGCGCTCACAGCGCCGAGGAGGCCATGGAGATCCTCCACGAGCACCTCATCGACGTCATGATCCTGGACGTGAAGATGCCCGGAACCGACGGGATCGACGCGCTGCGCGAGATCAAGGCCGCTCATCCCCTGGTGGAGGTGATCATGCTGACCGGGCACGCCACGGTGGAGAGCGCCATCGACGGCATGAAGCTCGGGGCCTTCGACTACCTGATGAAGCCCACCGACCTGGACCTCCTGCTCCAGAAGGTCGGCGAGGCCTACGAGAAGAAGCTGAACCACGAGGAGAAGATCCTGGCGGCGCGCAGCATGGGCATCGCGGATCGGCGGGGGGACTGAGCGACGGCCACGCCCGTCGTGCGCCGCGGCTCGCCGCGGCTCGCCGCGGCTCGCCGCGGCCCTCCCGACCCGTCGGCGGGAACCGACGCCGGTGGAGGCCCGCACCGACGCACCGCCGACCTGCTCCCCCTGCTCCCCCTGCTTCCCGCGCGAGGCTGCTCGGTGCCGAATCTCGCCGCTGTGTTGACCATCATGCGTTCCCCGAGTGCTCTGAACCGCGCGTGCGCCGCCTCCGGACGCCCCCCCTTCCCGGCATCGCCGAGGCCGGGAGGGAGGCGGGCACGGCCGTGGACACGGCTCGCCGCGGCGCTGCTGCTCGCGGCGGCGGTCATGCTCGGCGGCGGACGCGGGCGGGCCGCGCCGGTGGACTTCGGGCCGGAAAACGAGCAGTGGCAGGGGACGTCCACCCTCTGGGAGACGGCACGCGCCCTGGGCTTCGGCGTCGAGGTCCGCACGCGGCTGGAGTGGAACGCCCTGGAGCCCAACGAGATCCTGTTTTTCCTCTACCCCACCCGGCCCATCCCCTACGAGAAGATGGTGCGCTTCTTGCGAGCGGGGGGCCGCGTGATCATCGCGGACGACTTCGGCCGATCCGCGCCGCTGCTGGAGCGGCTGGGGGTCCGCCGCGTCCCGGTGCAGGGGCACGCGGTGGCGCGGCTGTTCGCGGAGAACCCGAACCTGCCGCTGGCCACTCCGGGGGTCACCCATCCCCTGAACGTCGGGATCCAGGAGCTGGTGACCAACCACCCGAGCGCCTTCGACACGGAGCTGCCGGCCATCTACCGCTTCGAGCCCCGGGGGGGGGCGGTGGTGGTGGCGGCCACCCTGAAGCGGGGCCGGGTGGTGGTGCTGAGCGATCCGTCCATCCTCATCAACCGGATGCTCGAGTTCCCGGGCAACGCCGCCTTCGCCCGCCGCCTGCTGAGGTATCTCGGGCGAGGCGGCGAGGACCGCTACGTGGTGCTCGTTCAAGGCTTCGAGGAGGCAGGGGCGCCCAAGGCCGCCGTGTCGGTGACCGGCCCGCCCCCCAAGGGGATCTCGGCGATCCTGGCCCACGCCAACCAGCTCCTGCGCACCTTCAACGAGTACCTGCTGGATCGGATCTGGATCATGCCCCTGGCCACCCTGCTGGCGGGGTTGCTGCTGGCGGTGGCGGTGTGGATCATCCCGATGATGCGACCCCGCTACGACGCGAGCTGGACCCGCCCGGGGGAGGGCCCACCGCGGGCCCGCTACGAGCGCGACCTGCGCCCCTACCTCGAGGGACGCGGACGCAAGCTGAACTACATCTATCCGGCCGCCGTGCTGCGGGACGTGCTGGACGTCGATCTCGAGGAGTCCCTCGGCGTGGCGGCGCCCCTGCTCACCATGGACGAGCACGCCCTGCGCAAGCTCGCCCGCAAGCGGGGGGGAGCCGAGGTCGAGGCCGACTGCGCCCGCCTGGTGCAGCTCTGTCGGCGGGTGCCCGCGCGCGACCAGGTCTCGCCCTACACCTTGACGCCCCGGTTCGGGCAGCGCGATCTGGAGCGGCTGCGACGCGTAGGGGCCCGGCTGCTGCAGCGGCTGCGGCCGGACGACCCCGGCGCCGATCGATCCGGCGGCCCCGGCGCCGATCGATCCGGCGGCCCCGACCGCTCCACCGGCCCCGACCGCTCCACCGGCCCCGACCGCTCCACCGGCCCCGACCGCTCCACCGGCCCCGACCGCTCCGCCGGCGCCGATCGATCCGGCGGCCCCGATCCCTCCAACCCGGCGCCGCCTTCACGAGGATGAGCGGCCCTTCGGACCCACAGGAACAGGATTCGTGAGCACCATGACCGAGAGTCGAATCGAGCCCGAGCAGCTCCAATGGGTCAAAGAGCTCGTCGCCGCCATCCAGGCCGAGATCGCCAAGCTGTACATCGGCGACCCCTCCACCGTGCAGGTGCTGCTCACCGCCCTGGTGGCCCGGGGGCACGTGCTGCTCGAGGGCGTACCCGGGGTGGCCAAAACCACCCTGGTCAAGGCCTTCGCGCGGACGCTGGGCTGCTCCTTCAAGCGGATCCAGTTCACGCCGGATCTGCTCCCCTCGGACATCACCGGGACCTACATCCTGGACATGCGCGACAACTCCTTCGTGCTGCGGGAGGGGCCGATCTTCGCCCAGATCGTGCTCGGTGACGAAATCAACCGGGCCCCGGCCAAGACCCAGTCCGCCCTGCTGGAGGCGATGCAGGAGCGCCAGGTGACCATCGACGGGCAGACCCGCCCCCTGGAGCCGCCGTTCATGGTGCTGGCCACCCAGAACCCCATCGAGCACGAGGGCACCTATCCGCTGCCCGAGGCCCAGGTGGACCGGTTCATGATCAAGCTCGTGC
Organism: uncultured Myxococcales bacterium; assembly: GCA_964346625.1. Classification (GTDB taxonomy): domain Bacteria; phylum Myxococcota_A; class Polyangia; order HGW-17; family JAJRWW01; genus CAYFWA01. The sequence goes on along the minus strand of CAYFWA010000238.1, from coordinate 2,612 downwards.
TCTCGTACCCCAAGGAGGCCGCCGAGCAGCGGATGCTGGAGACCTACAACCAGCCCCTGCCCGAGCTCGACGTGCGGATCCCGGCCGACCGCGTGGTGTCGCTGCAGGATCTGGCCACCCGGGTCCACATCGAGGCCGAGCTGCTGCAGTACATCCTGGGCCTGGTGACCTTCACGCGGACCCACAAGCGCATCTTCCTGGGGGCCTCCCCCCGGGCCGGGCTGAACCTGCTGTACGCGGCCAAGGCCTGGGCGCTGCTGGCCGGGCGGGACTACGTGCTGCCCGACGACGTGAAGGCTTTGGCCCCCCACGTGCTCTCCCACCGGATCCTGCTCACGCCGGAGGCCGAGCTGGAGGGGGTCTCGCCTCGCAACATCGTCCACGAGGCGCTGGAGCGCGTCCCCTACCGGGGCCGGCAGACGGCGTGAGGGGATACGGAAAGCGAGGCGTGGGAGTGCGAGTTTCCCAAGCGCGGCTCCTGGCAGTTGAGCTGCGGGAGCGAGGATCGGCCCGGGTGCGGTGGGCGAGCCGGGTGCGGTGGGCGGCCAGGGCGAGATGGGCAGCCAGGGCGATGGCTTGGCCTTCCTCCGCGCCGCCGCCCGCCTCCGGGCGGGCGGCGGCGCGGAGGAAGGCCGCGGGGGGAATGGGGTGAAACCTACCCTCACCACCAGCGGCAAGAGCGTGCTGGCCACGGCGGGCATCTTCGTGCTGGGCGGCATCATCGTGCGCTCCTGGCCGCTGGTGTCCCTCGGCGGCGTGGCCCTGGTGCTGCTGCTGGCCACCATGGTGCTTTTCTATCCCCGCACCATCCTGCTGAGCCGCCGCAAGCTCGAGGTGGCCTGGTGGATTCCGCCCGCGGAGTCTGCGGGAGGCGCCCTGACCGTGGGCCACCCGTTTACGCTCCAGCTCTTCATCCGCAACCGGTCCCCCTACCACCTGGGGCGCGCCGAGATCGGGGTGCTGCGCTCCGAGCCCCTGGAGATGCTGGGCGCCGAGGCGGCCACCCGCCTGCCCCGGGGGGCGGAGGTGGAGCTACGGCTGCAGGCCCGGGGGCGCTCCGCGGGCCACTGGTTCTTCTACGGCTTGACCCTGCGGCTGGTGGGCCCTCTCGGGCTGTATCAGGTCATCGCCTACTACCCGCTGCCGCTCACCACGCGCATCTTCCCGCGCTTCGCCGGGGTGCGCACGGCGGTGCCCCATCGTCCCCGCACGGGCACCCCCCAAGAGCGCGCCGGACGTCACCCCCTCAAGCTGCGCGGCCTGGGGGGCGACCTGCGCGAGATCCGCGACCACCAGCACGGGGATCCCTTCAAGAGCATCGCCTGGAAGGCCACGGCCCGCACCCGCAAGCTCATGGTCAAGGAGTACGAGAGCGAGATCATGATCACCCACTACGTGGTGCTCGACACCTCGTGGTCCATGCGCGCCGGGGACCATGGCCAGTCCAAGCTCGACTACGCCGTGGAGCTCGCGGCCTCCTTCGCCCGCTGGGCCATCGAGGCCGGTGACCGCGTGGGGCTGGTGACCTTCGACAGCCGCATCTACAGCCTGCTGCGCCCCGCCGACGGGCGCCCGCACCTCACCCGGGTGGTGGACCGCCTCATGGAGCTTCGCTCCATCGTGGACGAGGATCTCACCAACCTCACCCACGGCGAGCTGGTGCGCGCGGTGGCGGACTTCGTGCTGTATCAAGACGGCGTGGACGTACGCGTCAAGCACGCCCCGCCCCCCGACAGCGACCTCTGGGAGCGCATCGTCGCGGATCGGCAGGGCAACCTCTATGATTTCCGAGCGCTCACGCACTGGGTGTCGTCCTACCTCTCGCGGCGGGGCCGCCAGCACCAGGACGTGCGGTGGTGGCGCCGGGTGGTGGCCTCCAGCCCCGAGCTGGCCACGTTGCGGCGGTTTTGCCAGATCCGAGGCATCGACCTGCCCTACCGCAGCGGGGACGACGTGCAGGGATCCAAGGACCACGGCCTCACCGAGGCCATCGCCCAGGCCTCGGCCTCGCGCAGCTCCCAGTTCATCCTGCTGCTGTCGGACCTAGAGGGCATCACCTCCCGCGGCGGGGTCATGCAGTCGCTGGCCCTCGCCACCCGGCGCCGGCATCACCCGGTGGTGATCGTGCCCCACACCCCGCAGTTCGGCCCGGAGCCCGTGGACGACGCCTCCCGCCTGGTGGCCGACATCCTGCGCGAGGACGAGGACCGGCGCACCCGACGGCTGCGCCGGGAGATCACCCGCCGCGGCATCCCGGTGCTGCAGGCCTCCCCTCAGGACGCCCTGATGCCCATCCTGCGCCGCCTGTCGCGCCTGCGTCGGCTACGAGCCGGCCGCGCCTGATACCCGCAGAACCCACCCGAGCCAGGTGCGCTGTTGGCAACAGTCCAGAGATACACGCGTAATCGGCGTCGCGAGAACAACTTTCCCCCAGGGTTCGGGTCGAAATCGTGCTCCTTGAGCCTCGGCGATACGGCAAGCGGCGAATTTTACCCCAGAGGACCTGCGAGCCATCGCCGACCCACGACGCGTACCTCCGCCGCGCCGCGCATCGCATCGGCTAAGGGAGCGGGTCAAAATAAACTCTGCACTCGGGACGCCGATCCATCCCG
>CAYFWA010000237.1:6764-8936 GCA_964346625.1 uncultured Myxococcales bacterium | reverse complement strand
TTCAAAGCGCGAGGCCACCGGAGACGCGGCCGGAGGCGGGGCATGAGCGGCGTGGACTCCAAGCGCGAGGCCGGTGGGAAGGGCGGAGACGGCGGGGAGCGGATCCGGCTGGCCCACGGCGCCGGGGGGAGACTGGCTCGGCAGCTCGTGGAGCAGACGCTGCTGGGGATCCTGGGCCATCCCCTGCCGGAGCCCCCCACGGACGCGGCGCGGCTGCCGCCGCTGCCCGCAGGGCAGGTGGCGCTGAGCACCGACGGCTTCGTGGTGGATCCGCTGGAGTTTCCGGGCGGGGATCTGGGGCGGCTGTCGGTCTGCGGCACGGTCAACGACCTCGCCATGGTGGGCGCGCGGCCCGCCTATCTCACCTGGTCGCTGATCCTGGAGGAGGGCACCGCGGTGGCGCTGCTCGAGCGCGTGGCCCGCAGCGCGGCGCAAACCGCCCGGGAGGCGGGGATCCAGCTCGTGGCCGGGGACACCAAGGTGGTGGGGCGGGGCAAGGGCGACGGGGTGTACGCCACCAGCGCCGGCGTGGGGGTGATCCCGCAGGGTCGGGATCTGGGAGATCACCGGATTCGGCCCGGGGATCGGGTGCTGTGCTCCGGGCCGCTGGGCGATCACGGCGCCGCGGTGCTGGCCGCGCGCCACGGGCTGCAGGGCCCGCGCTCCGACGTGGCCCCCCTGTCGGGCCTGGTAGAGCACCTGCTCGCTAGCGAGGCTGGCTCCGACCCCGAGGTCGGACCTGAAGCCGGACCCGGACCCGGACCCGGACCCGGAACCGGAACCGGACCCGGACCCGGACCCGGACCCGGACCCGGACCCGGAACCGGTTCCGCGGTGCGGGCCCTGCACGATCCCACCCGGGGGGGCGTGGTGGCGGTGGGCCACGAGGTGTGCCGGCGCGCCGGGCTGGGGCTGGAGCTGGACGAGGCGGCTTTGCCAGTGCGGCCGGCCGTGCGCACGGTGTGCGACCTGCTCGGGGTGGATCCGCTGGCCCTCGCCTGCGAGGGGCGCCTGCTGGCGTGGCTGGCCCCGGAGCAGGCGCAAGAGGCCCTGGCCTTGCTGCGCGCGCACCCGCTGGGGGCCGAGGCGGCGCTCATCGGGGAGATGGTGGAGGCGGCAGCGGTGGGCGCGCCGGGGGCCACGCCGGTGGTGCTGCGCACCGCGCTGGGGCCGCGGCGTCCCCTGGACCTGCGGGCGGGCGAGGATCTGCCCCGGATCTGCTGAGGAGGGGTCGCGGAGCGGCTGCGCAATTGCTGAGGAGTTGCTGAGGAGTTGCTGAGGATCCCATGAATGGCTCGAACCGTCTCGCGCTGCTGCTCGGTCTGGGAAACCCGATCCTGTCGGACGACGCCGTGGGGCTGGCCGTGGCGCGGCGGGTGCGGGCGCGTCTTGCGCAGGGGCGGTCGGGGGATCCCCGGGCCGAGGTGGTGGAGGCCGAGATCGCCGGCTTCGATCTGGTGGAGCTGCTCGCGGGGCGACCGGCGGCGGTGATCGTGGACGCCCTGATCAGCGACGAGCATGAGCCGGGCGCGGTGCTCGAGCGCACCCTGGCCGACTTCCGGCCCACCACGCGCCTGGCCACCATGCACCAGGTGGATCTGCCCACGGCGCTGGCCCTGGGCGAAGAGCTCGGTCGGCCCATGCCCCCCGCGCGGCGGCTGTGGGTGCTGGCGGTGGTGGCGCAGGACGCGCAGACCTTCGGAGAGACCCTGAGCCCGGCGGTGGAGGCCGCGGTGGCCCCCGCGGCCGAGCGGGCGCTGGCGCTGCTGCGGGACGCTACGCGGTGAGGTGTTCCCGGCCCGTGATGCGGGTGGCCCCCGCGGCCGAGCGGGTCCTCGCGCTGTTGCCAGACGCTACGCGGTGAGGTACTTCCGGCCCGTGATGCGGGTGCCGCCCTCGGGGTGGGGGGCGATCTCGAGCTCGTCGAGCAGGCGCTGGGCCGCGCCCAGGCCCTGGCCCAGGCCTCCGCGGGGGCGGTGGGGCGGGCGCTCCTCCACCGGTTGCCCCTGGGAGTAGCCGTCTTGCAGGGCCAGCTCCACGTCCTCGATGCCCGGACCCCGGTCCTCCACCCGCAGCGTGAGACACGGACGCGGGGCGTCGGTGTCGGTGTCGGTTTGGGTTTGGGTTTGGGTTTGGGTTTGGGTTTGGGTTTGGGTTTGGGTTTGGGTTTGG
>CAYFWA010000237.1:4335-6664 GCA_964346625.1 uncultured Myxococcales bacterium | reverse complement strand
GTGCCGGTGATCGTCAAGGTGACGGTCCCCTCTCCCGCGTACTTCACGGCGTTGCTCACCAGCTCGCCCAGGGCGATGCCGATCTCGGCGCAGGCGCGCGGGGAAAAGCCGGCCAGCCGGGCCAGGCGGCGGGCTTCGGCGCCGGTCCAGATGGCGTCCTGCTCCCGGGTCACCCGCCAGCGGAGCTCGTGGGCGGCTGGGGGCGCGTCCATCAACCCCGCTCGTCGGTCTTGGCGCGGGAGGGCTTTTTCAGGGGATTGACGGTCTTGTCCGAGCGCGCCATGACGCGGAGGCACTCCTTGAGGCCCTCCTGGAGGTTGCGCAGGGTGTAGATGGACGACAGGTCCACCCCGATCTCCACCAGGGTCTGGGCCACGGCGGGCTGGATGCCCGTGAGGAAGCACTGGGTGCCCAGCAGCTCGGCGGCCTTGATCACCTTGATGAAGTAGTCTGCGGTGCGGGTGTCCACCACGTCCACGCCGGTGATGTCCAGGATCACGAAGCGCGACTGCTGGCTCACCACCTCGGAGAGCATCCGCTCCATGATGTCCGCGCTGCGCCGGGTGTCCACCAGCCCGATGATGGGCATGGCGAGCACGTCGTCCCAGAGCTGCAGGATGGGCGTGGACAGCTCCTGGATGGCGGTCTGCTGGCGCTCGATGGTCTCCATCTGCTCGCGGATCTCGGTGACGGTGTGGTTGAGGCTCGCGCCGAGCTTGGCCACCAGCTCCTCTTCCGATGAGGTGGTGGCCTCGCTCACCTGGGCCTCGAGCCGTCCCTGGCGCACGTCCGCCAGCACCTGGAAGCACTCCGAGATGCCCATGGCGAGCTCCATGCTCCGCTCGTGGTATTCGTCGGAGCTCTTCTCCACCTCCTGCAGCACGCCGTTGAGGTGGTCGCGGAGCGCCTCCATGCGATCGTCGTCGAAGGGCTGCTCGACGCGCGCCGAGAAGTCTCCGTCCTTGACGCGCTTCAACACCTCGATGGCGGCGTCCAGCTTGGCCGTGTCCACCGCCACTGTCTTCGAATCGTCGCTCATGCTCGTGTCCTCGTTTTCACTACGCTACTGCGCAGCGCTTCCGTCTTCGCAGCGCGGGTGTCCTCGCAGCGCGGGTGTCCTCGCAGCGCGGGTGTCCTCGCAGCGCGGGTGTCCTCGCAGCGCTGACTTACTTGCGCACCGGGTTCGGGCGCCCGGATCCGGCGCTCTCGGGCGAACGGATCGCAGACGTCAGAACTGGATCTGCGCGATTTTGACATCGCCCTCCTGGTTGACGGCCAGCAGGGTGCGCTTCATCCGATCGCACCACTTGCGCACGTCCGCCTCGAAGGTGGGGCAGTCGGCGTGCACCTCCAGGATGTCTCCTTCGTCGAGATCCGGCGACTTGGACGTGATCTTGAGGATGGGCTGGGGGCATCGCAGCCCCGTTGCGTCGAGCTTCACCGTAGCCATTTGCTATCTCCCCTCGTCAGTGGATGGTTTCGTTTCTGGATTCTCGTCGAGCTCCCCGCCCGCGGGCTGCGGCGCGGAAAGCAGCGCGTCCAGCTCTGCCTGGAGCTGGTCGCGGGTATAGTGACGGGCCTCGATGGCGGCCGAGGGGCACCCGGCCGCGCAGCAGCCGCATCCGCGGCAGAGCATCTCGTTGACCATGGCCTTGCCCGACTCCGCGTCCATGGCGATGGCGTGGAAGGGGCAGGCGAGGGTGCAGCTCCGGCAGGCCCCGCACCGGTCCGCGAGCACCGTGGCCGTGACCGGGGTCAGGTCGAGCTCGCGGCCGGGCACCAGGGCCGACAGGGCGCCCGCCGCGGCCGCCGCGCCCGCCGCGGCGGCGCCGGCCATGTCCACCGCGCCGCCGGCGGTGCCCGCCAGAAACACGCCCTCGAGGCGGGTCTGGTAGGGGCGGAGCTGCGGCTGGTCGGCCAGGAAAAAGCCCCGGGGGTCCCGCTCCAGGGCCAGGCCATCGGCGAGCGCCGTGGCTGACTGGGCGCCCCGCAGGGGGGGCAGCACCACCACCAGGTCCACGGGCAGGGTGACCGCGTGGCCGTTGATCTCGAGCGCCAGCGCCCCCCGGCCCACGCGCTCCTCGAGCCCCAAGAGCCGATCGGCGCGGCCGAGCACGTGGCGGCGGCCCGGCCCGTTGCTCGCGGGCGCGGAGCCTCCGGTCCCGCGCGTGGCGTCGAGCACGAGCTCGTGAATCCGGGCGTGCGGCAGCTTGGCGCGCAGGGCGTGCTCGTACTTGCGGGCCAGCAGGCAGCACAGCCCGTCGTGGCCGTGGTTGCCCGGGGGGGCCGGGTTGCTCGAGCTGCCCGCGCCGGGATCTCCGTGCACCAG
>CAYFWA010000237.1:0-4235 GCA_964346625.1 uncultured Myxococcales bacterium | reverse complement strand
TGCCCGGGGGGGCCGGGTTGCTCGAGCTGCCCGCGCCGGGATCTCCGTGCACCAGGGCCACGGCGGCAGGGGGCCGGCCGCCCAGGGTCACCTCGCCGCCGGTGGGGCCGGCGTCGCTGAGCAGGCGCTCCAGGCCCGCCGCGGTCAGCACCCGCGGGTGGTCTCGCCACGGCTCGGGGAGGGGCAGCTCGCCCCCGGTGGCGAGCACCACCGCCCCCACCTCGCGGTGCAGGGCCTCGGGGCCGGCCTCCAGATCGATGGCGCCGAAGGGGCAGGCCAGCGCGCAGGCGTCGCAGGCCTCGCCCCGGTCCCGCAGGCACGCCTGCGGGTCGATGGCGGAGACGTTGGGCACGGCGCCGGTGTAGGGCACGTGGATGGCCCTGCGCTGCGAGAGCCCCTCGTCGGCCTCCCGCGGCATCTCTACCGGGCAAACCGCGTGGCAGGTGTGACAGCCGAAGCAGGCCTGCGGGTCCACCCGGGTGGCCCAGCGGGTGAGATCCACCTGGAAGTTGCCCATAAAGCCCAGCACGTCGGTGACCTCGGCGCCAGTGAGCAAATCCACCCGGTCGTGGTGGGCCACCTCATCCATCAGCGGCTCGAGCACGCAGGAGGCGCATTCGTCGCCGGGGTACAGCTCCGAGAGCCGGGCCACCTGGCCGCCGATGGCGGGCGTCCGCTCCACCAGGGTCACCTGGCGATCAGCGTCGGCCAGCAGCCGGGCGGCGGTGAGGCCGGCCACGCCGCCCCCCACCACCAGCACGTCGGGGTTGCAGGGGGCCCGGCGGGCCTGCAGGGCGTGCTGGCGACGCACCCGGGACACCGCGGCCCGGATCAGGTCCGCCGCCTTGCGCTGGGCGTCTTCGCGCTGGGGGGTGACCCAGGCGGCTTGCTCCCGGATGGCGGCCATGGTCATGAGGTAGGGATTGACCCCGGCCCCCTCGAAGACCTTGCGAAAGGTCTCCCCGTGCTCGCGGGGCGAGCAGCCCGCCACCACCGCGCGCGCCTCGCCCTGGGTTGCGGCTTGCTCGGTGAGCTGCTCGGCGAGCCAGGCGCGTCCGTCCTCGGAGCAGAGGGTGGCGTGCTGGCGGACCTCCACGTCCGGCAGGGCGGCCAGCTCCTCGGCCAGCGAGCCCAGCTCCAGGGCTTCGCTCAGGATCGGTCCGCAGCCACACAGATAGACGCGGACGCGCTCGGGCGCCGGGGTCGGCTTGGACGCCTCGCCGCTCATGGCGTGACCTCCACCGCGCCGGCGGGCACCCCGCGGCCGCCGGGGCTGCGACGGATGGTGTGGCGGCGGCGGCCGTCGGGCTCGATGACGTGGATGGGCAGGGGCAGGGCGCCGGGCAAGGCGTGGGTGGCGCAGGCGAGGCAGGGATCATAGGCCCTAAAGGCCATCTCGATCTGGTTGAGCACCGGCTCCGGCGGCACCTCGCCGCCCTCGATCAGCGCCTCGGCCGCCCGCCGCACCGAGAGCTGCAGGCCGCCGTGGTTGTGGTTGGTGCCCACCAGCAAATTGGCGCGCTCCACGAAGCCCTCGCGGTCGGTGACGTAGTGGTGGATCAGCACGCCCCGGGGGGCCTCCACGCAGCCCACCCCCTCCCGGGGCGTGGACTCCACCGGTACCCGCACCCGGGGGTCGGTGAGCTCCTCGTGCCGGGCCAGGCGGGCCACCAGCTCGGCGGCCTGGAGCATCTCGATGATCCGGGCCCAGTGAAAGGCCAGGGTGTGGTGCGCCGGGGCGCCCCCCAGGGTCTCGTAGAGCTTCTCGTACTCCGCCTGGGCCCGCAGGGTCTGCATGCCCACGGCGCCGTTGAGCATGCCCAGGGGACCCACCCGGTACAGGCCCGAGCCCGCGCCGTCCTGCAGGCCCTGCCACCCCACCCGCTTGAGGTAGGGGAACTTCATGTAGCTCCAGGGCTCCACGTGCTCGGCCAGGTGATCCAGGTAGCGCTCGGGGGCGAAGCGATCGACCAGGGCGCCGTCAGGGCCTATCACCCGGAGCTGGCCGTCGTAGTGCGTCACGCGGTCCTGCTCGTCCACCAGGGACAGGTAGTACGTCTCGTGGCGGTAGGCCTCGGAGCGGATGAGATCCACGTAGGCCGGGTTGCCCAGCACGTGCTCGGCGAAGATCGTCTGGGTCTGCAGGGCGAACTCCACCAGCGCGTCGCCGATCTCCCGGAGCCGGGCCTGGGTCTCGGAGGTGGCGGCCACCGACTGGCCGCCGGGCACCATGCCCACCGGGTGGACCCGCCGTCCCCCCAGCCGCTCGGCGACCTCGTGGCAGTGATCCCGCATGGCCACCACCTGCTTGGCCAGGGCCGGGCCCACCTTCCGGATCACCCCGAGCAGGTTGCGCTCGGCCGGGGGGGCGTCCGGGCCCACGATGAAGTCCGGCCCGCCGAGGGCGTAGAAGTGCGTCGCGTGATCGCCCGCCACGAAGGCGTTGTACTGCAGCGCCCGCAGCCGCTGGGCGGCCGGAGGGGGGGTGATCCCATAGACCGCCTCCACGGCCTTTACGCTGGCGGCGTGGTGGGCCTCGGGGCACACGCCACAGATGCGGGGGGTGATGCGGGGGAGCTCCTCCACCGGGCGGCCCTCGAGGAACTTCTCGAAGCCTCGCAGCTCGGGGACCACCAGGTAGCAGTCGGCCAGCCGCCCCTCGTCGTCCAGAAACAGGTCGATGCGGCCGTGGCCCTCGAGCCGCGTGATGGGATCGATGCTAAGGCGTCTCATCGGTCCCTCCGTCGGTGGAACCCGGGCCGGGGGTGGGCTTGTGCCCTCCCAGAGCCGAGGCCGGCAGCCCGAAGCGGTAGAGGGTGCCCACCGGATCGGCCACCGCCGCGGTCAAGGCCCGGATCGCCGCCTCGTCGGTGGGCTCCAGCATCCCGCCCAGGGCGCCCACGAGCTGTAGCCCCGCGTCCTCGGCTCCACCGCTGGGCCCGTAGCACCCTCGGCAGGGCATCTGCACGGTGGGGCAGCGGGCCCCGCAGCCCGAGCGGGTGCCGATGCCCAGGCAAAGAATGCCCTGCTCCAGCAAGCACGTGGTGCCGTCGGGGATCCGCTGGTGCGGGCGTGCGATGGCGGAAAGCGGTCGGTCGTGTTTTTCCAGGGGGCACTCCTGGCACACGGTCTCGTCGCCGGCGCCGAGGATTGCGCCCGGGGCCGGCAGCTCGTCGCGCAGCAGCGCTTGGCACACCCGCCAGACCTGATGGGCCTCGGGGGGGCAGCCGGGCATCACGTAGTCTACCGGGACCTCCTGGTGCAGGGCGCCGACGCGGGGGCGCAGGGCCGGCAGGCGGGCGCGCTCGCCGTTGGGCAGCCGGGCCTCGGGGGAGGGGAGGGGGCCGGCGGGATCGTCCACCGACTCGGCGCCATGGTAGACCCGCTCGAGCAGCGCGGCGGGCTCGGTGAGGTTGGCGAGCCCGGGGATCCCGCCCAGGGCGGCGCAGGCGCCGAAGGACACCAGCGCCCGGGACTTCTGCCGGAGCAAACGGGCCAGGTGGGCGTTCTCCTCGGTGCGGATGGCGCCGTTGAACAGGCAGAGGTCGATGGCGCCGTCGGGCAGGGCCCGAAGGTCGGCGTACTTGGTGTCCACCAGGCACGGGCAGAACACGAGATCCACGGCGTCGGCCAGCTCCAGCAGGTGCTCCTGGATCTCCAGGAAGGCGATCTCGCAGCCGCCGCAGCTCGCGGCCCAGTAGAGCGCCAGCTTCGGTTTCGGGCTCACGACGTGCCCTCCGGGCGGTGCGCCGGGGCGGCGGCGTGCGGGCGGGGGCCGGGCGCCCGCCCCGGAGCCGGCCAGCGCAGGGGTCCGATGGCCCGCACCGTCTCGGTCATCTCGGCGGTGATCCGCGCGTAGGCCTCGTCCTCCTGGGCGCTGATCCAGGCCAGGCGCAGCCGGCCGGGCTCCAGCCCGACGGCGGTGACCAGGCGCTCGAGCAGGGTGAAGCGTCCCAGGGCCTTGCAGTTGCCGCTGACGTAGTGACAGTCACCGGGGTGGCAGCCGCACACCAGCACCCCGTCGGCGCCGCCCTGCAGGGCGCGCACGATCAGGGTGGGCTCCACCCGGCCGGTGCACAGGACCCGCAGGGTCCGCAGCCCCGCGGGGAGCGCGCGCTTGGCCCGCGCCGCGCCGTCCGCGGCGGAGTAGGAGCACCAGTGGCACAGGATGCCGACAATCCGGGGCTCGAAGGGCATGGGGGCGGGTGCTCCTTACGGGTTCGTGGGTTGCGGGT
>CAYFWA010000236.1:0-8944 GCA_964346625.1 uncultured Myxococcales bacterium | reverse complement strand
GGTCGCGGTGTTCGATGGTCATGGGGTTCGACGGCCGCGGTGGCCGACGGACGACGTTCCGATGATCGCTGGCTCTCGTGCCGCGATCAGCTTTCGTGCCGCGATCAGCTTTCGTGCCGCGATCAGCTCTCGTGCCGCGATCAGCTTTCGTGCCGCGATCAGCTCTCGTGCCGAGCCGGATCCCCGAGCAGATCCCGCTCGGGGAGCTGGCTCGCCAGCAGATCGAGATCCGTCATGCGGCCGTCCCAGGCGGCCAGCAGGGTGCCCGGGTGCAGGGGGCCGGGCTCGGCGGCGGTGGCCGCCGCCGCCAACGTCCCCGTGCTGGCCAGGATGCGGTAGGCGATGGTGCCCACCTGCTCGGCGGCCCGGGCGGCCTGCACGCGGGAAAGCGCCGCCAGCAGCGGTGGCCAGGCGGAATCGGTGTTCGCGGGGCGCAGGGCCGCCTGCTGGAAGCGGGCCGCCTTGCGCACCAGGGCCGCGGCCGTCTCCAGCGCCGCCACGGCGTCGGCGAGCTGGAAGATCACCGTCTGCTGCCGTCCGAGGCGGGCGCGCCGGGCGCGCCGGATCAGCTCAACCAGGGCCTGGGCGGCCCGCCCCACGTCGGCGGCGCCCAGGGCGTCCGACGTCGCCTCGATGGCTCGCATCTCCTCGGCGAGATCCAGATAGAGCCTGCCCTTGCCCACCAGGAGCTGGCGCCACCGGCCGCGGCCCACCACCTCCTGTTGGATCTCGCTGGTGCCCTCGTAGATGGTGGTGATCCGGACGTCCCGGCGGATCTTCTCCACGGGGTAGTCCCGGGTGAAGCCGTAGCCGCCGTGCACCTGCAGCGCCGCGTCGGCGGCGCGGTTGCCGGCCTCGCAGGCGAACAGCTTGGCCACCGAGCCGTCCACCTCCAGCTCGGTCTCGCCGGCGTCCAGGCGGCGGGCCACCTCCTGGATGTAGGCCCGGGCCGCCTGCAGCGCCGCCACGTGGGGCACGATGAGCTTGTGGGTGAGCCCCTGCTTGGCCACCAGCGGCTGTTCGAACTGCACGCGCTCGCGGGCGTGGGCCACGGCGCGGCGCTGGGCGTCCACCCCCGCCCCCAGACCGAAGGCCGCCACCATCAACCGGGTGTAGCCGAACACCTTGGCCGCCTGGGCCAGCCCCTGACCCGGCTCGGCGCCCAGCAGGTGGTCGACGGGCACCTGCACGTCCTCGAGCACCAGCTCGGCGGTGTCCGAGGCGCGGATGCCGTGCTTGTCCTCCTTGCGGCCCGGACAGAGCCCCGGGGTGCCGCGCTCCACCACGAAGAAGCTCGGGCCCTCGGGGGTGCGGGCCAGCACCGTGTAGAGATCGGCCACCGAGCCGTTGGTGATGAAGCACTTGCGGCCGTTGAGCCGGTAGGCGGTGACCCGGCCCTGCTCGACGACGGGCTCGGCCCGGGTGCGCAGGGCCGCGACGTTGGAGCCGGCGCCGGGCTCGGTAACCCCGTAGGCCACCAGCAGGCCCTCCTCGGCGATGCGCGAGAGCCAGCGCTCCTGCTGCGGCGGCGTGCCCCCCACGCAGATGGGATCGGTGCCCAGCGCCGTGGCCAGCACCGACGTGGCCACGCCGAGATCCAAGGCGGCCATGGCCTCGGAGACCGCGCAGATGTCGCGCGCGCCGGCGCCGAGGCCCCCGACCGACTCGGGGAGAAACAGCAGGTGGATTCCGAGATCGGGGCCGAAAAGCTCCCGGACCCGGTCCTCGGGGAAGTGGCTCTCGGCGTCCCAGGCGCGCAGCACATCGTCGGTCAGCTCGCGCCGGCCAAAGGCACCCAGGCTCTCGAGCACCAGGGCGCGGGACTCGGCGTCCAGGCCCGCCAGGGTCTCGGTGGGCGGGATGGGGGGAAAGGCCGTTACGGCGGATACGGCTGTTGCAGTGGTGGCGACCATGCGGGGCTCCTCGACGAATCGGGGTCGAATGTCGGGGTCGAATGAATGACGACGGGCACACGAAGGCCCGCCGGACACGGAGAGACCGCGACCTCGGAGTGACTACGACGATTCGAATGTACGGCGCCCGCGCGGCGGGACCGTCACGCGGGCGTTTCGGTTTTCAGTGCGCTGTCTGTCTGTGGGGCCAGGGTAGCAGGATGTGTGCCAGTGTCGCCCTCGCGGCGCAGCCCGAGGGGTTGATTCCCGCAGGATCGTGAAAACGAAGGGATGTCGGGTTTTGGTTCGACCAATTCGTTGCGACGCAACCCGGCGCTGCGCCAACGCCGTGCCCCCTGCGGTACGCACCGGGTGGGTCGTTGGCTTCGCACCTCGCCGAGCGCAGCCCCCCGATCACGGTTGGGCCGCGGGGCGGAACCACAGCGCGATGATCCCGATGGCCATCGCGGGCAGCGCCGCGGCCGCCAGGAACGTCTCGTGGGATCCCAGGGTCTCCCACGCGTGACCCGCGGCGAGGCTGCCCAGGGCGCTGCCGCCGCCGAAGGCGATGCTGGCATACAGCGCCTGCCCGAGGCTCTGGTGTCGGCCCGTGAACAGGCGGTGGATCATGTGGATGTTCACCGCGTGGAAGATGCCGAAGCTGAAGGCGTGCAGGGACTGGGCCAGCAGCAGCACGCCGAGCTGCTGCACGAACAGGCCGGTGAGCAGCCATCGCCCGGCCGTGAGCAGCAGGCTGGTGAGCATCAGCCGGCGCGCCGTGAACCGCTCCAGCAGGCGGTTGGTGGTGAAAAAGACCCCGATCTCGGTGAGCACCCCCAAAGCCCAGAGCCAACCGGTCCAGTTTTTCGGGTAGCCGTTTTCGATGCAGAAGATCGTGAAGAACGTGTAGTAGGGCCCGTGGCTGGCCTGCATCAACAGGCTGGCGCCCAGCAGGCTGATGAGCTCGGGGCGCCGCAGCAGGCGACGCAGCGGTGGGGGCGAGGCGTCGGGCTCGATGCCGGGGCGCTCGGCCACGGTCAGGCTCGTGAAGAAGATCGCGCCGAACAGGCCCAGGCAGATGGGGACCAGCAGCACCATGGAGTAGCGCTCCAGCAGCTCGCCCACCAGCCCCACCCCGAGGATGAACCCCACCGACCCCCACAGCCGGATGCGGCCGTAGCGGGAGGCCTGGGGGCCCAGGTGGTTGAGGGTCACCGCCTCGAAGGGCGGCAACACCGCCGACCAGGCGAAGCTGAACACGCCCATCACCACCGCCAGCCAGGCGAAGCTCTTTCCCAGGTACACGCCCGCGAAGGTCACCACGGTGGCCAGGGCCCCGGCGCGCACCAGGCGCATCCGGTGTCCGAGACGATCCGAGAGCCACCCAAACAAAAGCGGGGCCACCACGCGGGTGCCCATGAAGATCGCCATCAGCTCACCGATGGCCGTCGGGTGGAAGCCGAGGTGCTGCAGGTAGGGCCCCCAGTAGGGCACCAGCGTCCCGAGGACCCCGAAGTAAAACAGGTAGAAGGCGGCGAGCCGGGCCACGGGCACGGGCGCGGGCGGCCCGGCGGGCGGTCCGGCGGCCGACCCTGCGGTGGAGCTTGCGGGCCGGGCGGTCGGCAGGTTGGCTGGACCGATCGGATCCGGAGATCCCGATGTCACGGTGGGGCGATGGGCCATGGGAATCTTGGGTCGTGCGGGGCTCGATCGGAACACGTCCGGAACACGTCCGGGACACGTCCGGGACACGTCCGGGACACGTCCGGGACACGTCCGGGACACGTCCGGGACACGTCCGGAACATCGCGGCGCGGCTTGCCCGTCTTGGTACTCCATGGCGCGTGCTTCGCCAAGGGTCGAGGGGGGAAAAATCCTGGAGAGGGGGTGCTCACCCAGTGAACGCTCACGAGCGTTGATCCCGGGGGCCGGGGAGCGTATCCTCCGGATCGTTGCCGGATCGGGCCTCCCCGGCGAGGCAACGGAGCGGCCAGCGCCGTGAAGGAGCCAATGCGATGTATTCCGTCGTGGTGATGCCCCTATCAGAGTTCCTCGCCGGAGAAGATGACGACTTCGAGCTCGGCGCCGAGCTGGTGGAGATCTTCCAGGAGACGCTCGGTGAGGAGCTGGGCCGGCAGGTGAACTGGGACGAGGAGCCCGTCGAGACCGCGGAGGAGGACGAGGTCGACGAGGAGGCGCTTTGGGCGCTGCGGGTGGCGGCCGCCTGGTACGAGGTCCACGGCACCCTCGAGGGGTGTGAGCCGGGGGACCGCCCCTGGGATCATCCGATCCTGGATCAGATCTCGGAGCAGGAGGGCTCCCGACAGTTCAAGCAGCTTTTGCACACCGAGGTGGACGTGCTCGGCTACGTTCCGGTGGACCTGCCGGACGTGTTCTTCCTGGCGCCCGAGGTGCAGGAGGAGGAGGGCCGGTCCGACGCCGGCGGCGAGGACGATGGGGACGACGAGCCCGAGGAGGGCGAGATCGGCCTCGGCTCGCTGCCGGTCCTGGTGGAGGAGCTCGAGGCGCTGCGCGAGCCCCTGGGGCTGCCCGAGGCGCTGGAGGACATCGCGGTGGAGGAGTTCGTGGACGACCCGGACATCCCCCTCAGCAGCGCCAAGTTCGCCTGGTACGTCCTGCGAGACTGCGCCCGCGAGGCCGAAGAGGCCCAGCTCCCGCTGATGATCTTCTACGTCGAGGCCGGCGACGAGGACGAGGAGTAGCCTCCGGGCCTCGCCCGATCCACGCGTCGCCCGACCCCGACGGCCTGGTGGGCGGGATCAACCGCCGCTGCCGCCGGCGCCGCGCCGGCGCCGCGCCGGCGCCGCGCCCGGACCCACCCCCAAGCCCAGAGCGCCAGCAGCCAGGGCATCAGGGGCGCGGCCGGGGAGCCAGCGTCGGGGCCGGGCGTCGCCGCGCCGCAGCCGCAGCCGCTCCCGCCGCCGTCGCCCGGCGGGGTCACCGGGCTGGCGTCCGGGGTGACGCCGCCGTCCCGCTGCTCGCCCTTGCCCTCGATGTAGGTGATGGTGCGGTTGGCCGTCACCTGTTGGAAGACCTCGCTTTGGGGGGGCCAGGTGGGCCAGGTGATCTCCACCTCGTCGGCGGCGGTCACCTCGCCGAGGCCGAAGTGCAGCGTCAAGGAGCTCTGCGTGGTGGTGCCCTTGCCGCCCTCCACCTGCCGCATCTGGATGCGGTCTCCCGTACGGACCCGCACCCGCGCCCCGATGGCGGCCCGGTTGGCAAACTGTCCGACCAGCCGGATCTTGAGCCAGTTGCCCGCCGCCACGTCGTTGCGGTACGGGCCGCCCCGCACGGCGAGGTCCAGGTCGCCGTCGTCGTCGTAGTCGGCCCAGGCCGCCCCCCAGCCGTTGTCCACGAACAGGCCGGCCCCATAGGTGACGTCCGTGAAGGTCAGCCCCCCCTCGTTGCGGTACAAAAAGGAGCGGTAGCCCACGTACACCCCGGTGATGAGCAGATCCAGCCGGCCGTCGTTGTCGTAGTCGGCGAGCGCCGTGTCCGAGTGGGTCTCGTAGTAGGTGATGCCCGCGGCCTCGCGGGCGTCGGTGAAGGTGTAGTCCGGCGCGCCGGAGCTCACGTAGAGCATCGACTTGTCGGAAAACTCGATGAAGCGGGGGTGAGCGAGGTTGGCGGTGACCAGGTCCCAGTCGCCGTCGTTGTCCAGATCGCCCCACTGCGAGCCGATGGTGTGGCCGTAGGCGCCCTGGATGGACTCCCCCCCCACCCCCGTGGGCCCGGCCAACATCTCGAAGCGACCGAAGCCCTTGTTGCGCCACAGGTAGTTGTAGTCCAGCCGGTAGTTGGACACGAAGACGTCGAGCCACCCGTCGTCGTCGTAGTCCGCCCAGTTGACGCCGCGCCCGCACAGGGGCGGGCGGTCGTGGATGCCCGAGGCGGCCGACTCGTCGGAAAAGGTCCCGTCGCCGTTGTTTCGCCACAGCCGATCCGGGGTGCCCACCGCCAGCGCGCCCCCGGTCCAGCGCGTGGGGGTCTCGTAGTTGGCCACGTACAGGTCCACGAAGCCATCGCCGTCCATGTCGCCCCAGGCGGCGCCCTCCGAGGGCAGGTAGTCGTACGGAGAGCCGGCCGCCAGGGTCACGTCCGAAAAGGTCCCGTCGCCGTTGTTTCGCCACAGCCGGTCGTGGTCCATCTGGGCCTCGGTCTCCGGCGCAGGCGGCGCGCAGCGGCTGTCCGCGCCGCAGCTCCAGCCCTCGCGGGTGCACTCCGCGCTGCTGGCGCAGGGGGGCCGGTAGCGGCAGCGCCCCTGCACGCACTCGTAGCGATCGTCGGCGCACGGATCCCCGGCGTCACAGGGGGGCAGGTAGTTGGAGCGGGTGGCGTAGAAGTCGAGCCACCCGTCGTTGTCGTAGTCTGCCCAGATGCCGCCGTTGGCCGGGTGGGCGGCGATGCCCGCGGCCTCGGAGACGTCGGTGAACGTGCCGTCGCCCTCGTTGCGATACAGTCGGTTGCCGTTGACCAGCAGGTCGTCGTCTCCGTCGCGATCGTAGTCGCCCCAGGCCATCCGCGACAGGTTGGCTCCGGGCGTGAGCTCGGGGACGGGGGTGAATCCATGGTCCGTCACCTGGTCGTGTTCGAGCACCACCACGCGGACCAGGCAGTCCACCGACCGCGGCGGCTCCTGTCCATCGCCGATGGAGTACCAGTCCCCGTCGATGTGGGCGAGGCTGTGGGTGGCGTCGCTCCCGCTGGCGTCCCAGCCCAGCAGGGTGCTGGCGTCCGAGACGATCTGGCCCACGTGGATGTTGGAAAGGGGCGCGTACTCCAGCGCCTCGGCCGATACGTCCACCTCGGTCCAGTCTCCCTCCACCGGCGAAACCACCCCCCGCCACAGCTCCCGCTCGGGATCCGGCGCGTTGCCGCCGTTGTCGGCCCACACCACCACCGTGGCGTCCGAGGACACCGAAAGGAAATAAAGCTGCAGGGTGCGCAGGGTGCTCGGGTGCGTCACGGGGAAGCGCACCGCCTCGATGTCCCCCGGCGTCAGGCTCTGCAGCACGTAGGCGGGCTCCCCGTCATCGTGGCTCAGCTCCACCTCCTGGGCCGCCGCGGGCGAAGCCAGGGCCAGCGCCAGCAGCCACGGGACGACGGCCAAGATCGATTTCCACCACGGACGGGCTCGCATGCATTCACCTCCAACCGGCGAGCATCCTCTCGCCGCCGCGGGCAGGACCGGAGCTCGCGCCGGCATCGCAGGTCTCATGTGTCTGCCGGGACCGCAGGTCTCATGTGTCCGCCGGGACCGCAGGTCTCATGTGTCCGCCGGGACCACAAGGCTCATGTGTCCGCCGGGACCACAAGGCTCATGTGTCCGCCGGCACCGCAGGGCCGGATTGCCCGCCGGGACCGCAGGGCTCATGTGTCCGTCGGCACCGCAGGGCCGAAGTGCTCGCCGGGACCGCAGGTCTCATGTGTCCGTCGGCACCGCAGGGCCGAAGCGCCCGCCGGCACCGCAGGGCCGGTGTGCCCGCCGGCACCGCAGGGCCGGTGTGCCCGCCGGCACCGCAGGGCCAGCATAGCACGGTCGAAGCGCCCAGCGGGCAACGGCGGGCCGCCCGACGCCCTGCCGGGACTCCGCGGACGCATCCGCGCCGCGCCGTTCGCCGACCCGCCCGGTCGGCGCCGAGAAGGCGGTGACGGTCAGGACGGGTTGCGAGCGCGAGGGATCTACGGGGTTGCGCGACGGGGACGCGGTCGCGCCTCGGGTCGGGGCCGGGCCTCGGGCCGGGGTCGCGCCTCCGGCCGAGGCCGCGCTTCAGACCGGGGTCGCGCCTCGGGCCGAGGCCGCGCCTCGGACCGGGGACGCGTCTCGGGCTGGGGACGCCCCTCGGGTTGGGGCCGGGCGACGCCGCCGTCAGCGCCCGGGCCGGCGGGGGCCCGCGGACTCGGGCGCTCGAGGGGGAAGACGCGGGCGCGGTCGGGCCGCGGCGCCCGATCCCCGGTCAGGCGGGCGCGCGAGAGCCAGCAGGAGGCGAAGGCCTTGCACGATTTCTTTTCCAGGCACTCGTTGATGGCCTTGGCGTCCCGATCCTCGCCCCAGGACTTTTTGAGGGGCGGCTTCTTGCCGTGCTTCTTGCGATAGGCGCGGGCGTCGAAGCGACAGTGATCCACCACCTCGGACTTGAGATGCTCCCGGATCCGGGCCAGCAGCGTCACGCGCTTGGCCGAGGGGAGCTTGCGGAAGGCCGGCCGCCAGGTGCCCATGATCTCCGCGGTGCAGGACTCGAGCTTGCGGGCGAGCCGGTCGCAGTTCACCGGCCGGTAGCAGCGCTTTTTCTTGTAGGAGCAACGCAGCCCCTTTGCGCAGGGCGCCTCCTCGTCACAGCGGTCCCCCGCCTGCCCCGGCTCGTACCGGGAGCACGCCCCCGCGCCGCCGAGCATGGCGGCCCCGACGGCCAGGGCCACCGCCGCGACGGACAGCGTCGCCCCCGCTCGCTTGAGATATCTCTTATCGCGGATCACGGTTTCGCGGATCACGTTCGCTCACTTCGGGGTCAGGGGTTGCTGGGCCACCCCGCGTGGAGGGGGCGGCCGGCAGTAGTGGTGCCATCGCCGTGGCTGGCCATGACTACTCGAGGCGGCCGCACTGAGAGGCTTCCTTCACCGCGCGGCAAAAGCACCGGGCGAAGGCCTTGCAGTCGCCCTTTTTGGCGAGGCACTCGTTGATGGCGGGGGACTGCTTGTACACGCCCTTGATTCGTTTGCAGTACTGGTAGTGGCGCCGGTTGCGGCTACGTCGCCAGCGATCGTTCATCAGGCCCCGCCCCTTGGGCTCCAGGGCGTTCCAGACGTCCACGCTGCACTCGTTCATCCGGTTGCGCAGCTTGTCGCAGTCGGTCTTTTCGGAGCAGCCGGGCTGCACCAGCCCCACCCCCGCCAGGGAAACCAGCGCGATCATCGCGGGGATGGGTCTGGGCATCTTCGTCTCCTTGCCTCCGGATTCACGGCTCCGGATTCACGGCTCCGGATTCACGGCTCCGGATTCACGGCTCCGGATTCACGGCTCCGGATTCACG
>CAYFWA010000235.1:4579-8980 GCA_964346625.1 uncultured Myxococcales bacterium | reverse complement strand
CACGACCAGCTCGCGGCCGTCGTCGGCGAAGATCTCGACGACGTCGCCGCCGCCGCAGAGGAAGAGGCCGCCGCGGAGCCCGCGGCGGAGCCCACCGCCGACTCCCCGCGGCAGACGCGCGCCAAGATGTCCCCGCTGCGTGCGCGCATCGCCGAGCGCCTGGTGCAGGCCCAGCAGACCGCCGCCATGCTCACCACCTTCAATGAGGCGGACATGTCGGAGATCATGGCGCTGCGCAAGCGCTACCGCGACGAGTTCGAGCAGGCGCACGGGCACCGCCTCGGGTTCATGTCGTTTTTCGTCAAGGCGGTGGTGGACGCCCTGCAGGCGGTGCCCTCGGTGAACGCGTTCATCGACGGCGACGAGATCGTCACCAACCACTTCTACGATATCGGCGTGGCCGTGGGCACCGACAAGGGGCTCGTGGTTCCGGTGGTGCGCGACTGCGATCGCATGGGCTTCGCCGAGATCGAGCAGGCCATCACCGATCTGGCGCAGCGGGTGCGCGACAAGAAGATCGGCCTCGAGGATCTGCAGGGAGGATGCTTCACCATCTCCAACGGCGGCATCTACGGGTCGCTTCTGTCCACCCCCATCCTGAACCCGCCCCAGAGCGGGATCCTGGGCATGCACTCCATCAAGAAGCGGCCGGTGGTGGTGGACGACGAGATCGTCATCCGGCCCATGATGTATCTCGCGCTTTCGTACGACCACCGCCTGGTGGACGGCAAGGACGCGGTGACGTTTCTGCGGCGGGTGGTGGAGTGCCTCGAGCACCCCGAGCGGATGATGCTCCATGTGTAGTCGGTGTCATCGGTGCCATCGGTGTCATCGGTGTCATCGGTGTCATCGGTGGAGTCGCCAGACTCCGCCAGACTTCGCCAGATTCAGCCGGACTCAGCCCGGCTCGGTCCGGCTCCGCCAGACTCAGCCCGCCCCAGCCCGGCCCAACCAGCCCCAGGAGGTTGCCTAGATGAAATCCTATGACGCGGTGGTGATCGGCGGCGGCCCCGGTGGCTACGTGGCGGCCATCCGGGCGGCCCAGCTCGGCATGAAGGTGGCGCTGGTGGAAAAAGAGCGGCGCCTCGGCGGCACCTGTCTGCGGGTGGGGTGCATCCCCTCCAAGGCGCTGCTTCAGTCCAGCGAGCGCTACCACGAAGCGCAGACCGATCTCGCGGAGCATGGCATCGAGCTGGGGGAGGTGCGGCTCGATCTCGAGCGCCTGATGGAGCGCAAGACCCGCGTGGTGCACGAGCTCACCGACGGCATCGGGATGCTCATGAAAAAAAACAAGATCACGGTGTACCAGGGCCGGGGGAGCCTGGTGGCCCCGCAGCGGGTAGCCGTGGAGACCCAGGAGGGCGAGACCCGGGAGCTGCGCTCCAACGCCGTCATCCTGGCTACCGGCAGCGTGCCCACGGCTCTGCCGAGCCTGCCCATCGACGGCGAGCGCGTGGTCACCTCCGACGGGGCCCTGTCCTTTGCGCAGGTTCCCGAGCACCTGGTGGTGGTGGGCGCGGGCTACATCGGCCTGGAGCTCGGCAGCGTCTGGCGGCGGCTCGGCGCGCGGGTGACGGTGGTGGAGATGATGGATCGGATCGTGCCCCACGCCGATCGCCAGGCGGCCAAGGTGCTGCAGCGTTCCCTCAAGCAGCTCGGGCTCGACATCCGGCTCGGCACCCGGGTGACCAAGGTGGAGCGCGAGGGCGACAAACTCTCGGTGTCGGTGGAGGGCCGCGAGGGAGGCAGCGAGACCATGGAGGCCGACCGGGTGCTGGTGGCGGTGGGCCGCCAGCCCTTCACCGACGGGCTGGGCCTGGCGGAGGTGGGGGTGGAGCTCGATGAGCAGGGGCGGGTGAAGGTGGACGAGAGCTTCGCGACCTCGGCGCGCGGGGTCTACGCCATCGGGGATCTCATCGCCGGTCCCCTGCTCGCGCACAAGGCCTCCGAGGAGGGCGTGGCGTTGGCGGAGACCCTGGCCGGCAAGCCAGGGCACGTGAGCTATTTTACCATCCCCAGCGTCATCTACACCTCCCCGGAGCTGGCCGCGGTGGGGCTCACCGAGGAGCAGGCCAAGGAGAGGGAGCGTTCGGTGCGCATCGGACGCTACTACTTCAAGGCCAACGGGCGCGCCAAGACCATGGGTCAGACCGACGGCTTCGTGAAGATCCTGGCCGACGCCGACACCGACGCCCTGCTCGGGGCGCACATCGTGGGCCCCAACGCTTCGGATCTCATCGCCGAGGTGGTGGTGGCCATGGAGATGCAGGCCTCCGCCGAGGATCTGGCCCGCATGGTGCATGCGCACCCCACCCTCGCCGAGGCCGTCAAGGAGGCGGCCTTGGCGGTGGACAAACGCGCCATCCACGGATGATGAAGGGGGTGGGGACCATGGACAGAGGCCGCCCCCGATGAGCCCGCCTCCCAGCGCCAGCGACCGGCTCGCGCGCGGTCTGGGCAAGCGCCTCGGCCGGGGGCAGCGGAGCCTGCAGCGCTTTGGCCGGCGGCTGCGCTCCGCCACCACGTCGCCCCGCGCCACGCTCATCTACCACCTGGAGTACGCGGCTCCCGAAAACCCGATCATCGACCCGCTGCGGGCGCAGCGCATCCTGAACTACCTGCGGCGCGAGGGCTGCGCCTCGCGCCAGCAGTTTCTGCGCCCGCGCCCCCTGGAGCTCGCGGCCTTCGCCCGGGCACACGACTACGGGTACCTCGAGTCCGTGGGTGAGCCCGCCGTCCTGGAGCGCATCTTCGGTGAGGGGGTGCGGGGCCTGGCCCGCGAGCAGCTCATCGCCGGCCAGCGCCGGATGGTGGCCGGGACGGTGCTGGCGGCGCGCCTGGCGGTGAAGCACCGTCGCCGCGGGCGGCCCCTGGTCAACCTCGGAGGGGGGCTGCATCATGCTCACCCGGACCGCGGCGGCGGCTTCTGCCTGTTCAACGACGTGGCCATCGCCATCCGGCAGCTCCGCCACGAAGGGTTCGGGGGGCGCGTGCTGGTGCTGGATCTGGATCTGCACCAGGGCGACGGCACGAGGCGGATCTTCGCCGAGGACGACACGGTCTACACCTGCTCGGTGCACGCCTCGGACTGGGAGACCAACGAGGCCCGGGCGGATCTGAACGTCGAGCTCGGACCCGGGGTGGGAGACCGGGCCTACCTCACGGCCCTCGACGAGGTGCTCCCGGCGGCATTCGAGGCCGCCCGGCCGGAGCTGGTGTTCTATGTGGCTGGGGTGGACGTGGCGGCCGACGACCGGCTGGGCTCCTGGCGCGTGTCCCACGATGCCATCTTCGAGCGCGATCAGCGAGTGCTGCGGCAGAGCCGCGGCAAGGGGTTGGTCTGGGTGCTCGCCGGAGGGTACGGCGACGACGCCTGGCGTCACAGCGCGCGCTCTTTGGCGGGGCTGCTGGCGGACTACGACGATCCCATCCCGTCGGCGGTGGAGCGGGACCTGCGGCACTTTCGCGCCATCTCCCGCCGGTTTTCCCGGCGAGAGCTCACCGGGCCCGACGACACCGACTCCATCCTGCGGCCCGAGGACCTGCTGGCGGACCTGGTGGGCCCCCCCCGGCGCGAGAAGCTGCTCGGGTACTACTCGCTGTACGGCGTCGAGCTGGCCTTCGAGCGCTACGGCGCGCTTTCCAAGCTCCGCGCCGCCGGCTACCCGGAGGTGGAGTTCGAGCTGGACACCAGCCACCCGACGGGCGAACGGCTCCGGATCTACAGCCGGGACGAGCGCCGGGATCTGCTCGTCGAGCTGGTGCTGCGCGAGGAGACCGCCCACGCGCCGTTTCGGCTCCTTTCCATCGAGTGGCTCCTTTTACAGAACCCGCGGCGAGCGCCCACCCCCGAGCGCCCCCTGCTGCCCGGCCAGCAGCACCCGGGCCTGGGCCTGCTCGGCGAGATCGTGGGGATGCTGGTGATGGTCTGCGAGCGCCTCGGGTTCGACGGCCTGCTGTTTTCCCCAGCGCATTTCCACGTGGCCTCCCAGGCCCACGGCATCTTGAGCTTTTGGGACCCCCGCGACGAGGCGCGCTTCAACGCCATCGAGGAGGCCCTCGTGGGCCTGTCGCTCGCCGAGGCCACGCGGATCGTGCACAACGGGGGCGTACGAGACCGGGCCACCGGGGAGACGGTCCGCTGGAACGCGGTGCCCATGGTGTTCCCCGTGTCCGACGGTCTCGAGCAGCGCTTCGAAAGCGACGAATACGACGAGGCGGTGCGTGAGGCCGGCCGCGCCCTGCGGTACCGGCGGCGTGCGCCGCGATGAATTGCGGCGCTGCGGCTACTCCCAGCGCCGCGGCTACTCCCAGCGCCGCGGCTACTCCCAGCGCCGCGGCGACTTCCAGCGCCGCGGCGACTTCCAGCGCCGCGGCTACTCCCAGCGCCGCGGCTACTCC
>CAYFWA010000235.1:0-4479 GCA_964346625.1 uncultured Myxococcales bacterium | reverse complement strand
CCAGCGCCGCGGCTACTCCCAGCGCCGCGGCTACTCCCAGCGCCGCGGCTACTCCCAGCGCCGCGGCTACTTCCAGAGCCGCTCGAGCAGGTCGCCGCAGCGCTCGTGCACCACCCGTCGCTTGAGCTTGAGCGACGGGGTGAGAAAGCCGTTTTCCGTGGAAAACTCCTCGGTGATGAGGGCAAAGTTGCGCACGCGCTCGTAGCCCTTGAAGTCCTGCGAGAAGCGATCCAGCTCCCCGGCGATGAGGCTGCGGACCTCCTCGCGCTTCACGAGCTCGTCGAGGTCCCCGGACAGGCCGTGCTCGGTGGCCCACTTCTGGACCGCCTCGCGGTCGGGCACCACCAGCGCGACGTTGTAGGGCCGGTTCGCCCCGTCCACGTAGATCTGGAGGATGTACGGGCTGAGCTGGAGCTGCTCCTCCAGGGGGGCGGGCACCACGTACTTGCCGTTTTCCAGCTTGTACTGCTCCTTGATCCGTCCGGTGATGTAGACGTACCCGTCGCTGTCCTGCCGGCCCCGGTCGCCGGTGCGAAAGCCGCCGTCTGGCGTCATCACCGCGCTAGTCTCCTCGGGCAGGTTGCGGTAGCCCTTCATCACGTTGGGGCCGTGGACGATGATCTCCCCGTCGCCGCTTTCGTCCTCGAGTTGCGCGGTGTCGATCTCGATCCGGACTTTGGGGATGGGCTTGCCCACCGAGCCGATCTTGCGGTTCCCCGGGTAGTTGGCGCAGGCGATGGGGCTCGTCTCGGTGAGGCCGTAGCCCTCGTAGACCATGATGCCGATGCTGTCGATGAACTCCGCCACCGCCGGGGACAGGGCCGCCCCGCCGGAAAACGCGTAGCGCAGCCGTCCGCCGAAACGCTCGCGGACCTTGGAAAACACGAGCTTGTCCAGCACTCGGTGCTTGAGGTCCACGCCCAGGGCCGAGCGGCCCGCCTCGGCCAGCTTCTTGCGCTCGGTGGCGTTGGCGAGGGCGGCGTCGAACAGCTTCTTTTTCAGGCCTCCGGCCTCCTCGATCTTCTTTTGCAGCCCGTCGTAGATCTTGTTGAAGATGCGGGGCACCGACACCAAGATGGTGGGCCTGACCTCGGCGAAGTTGTCCACGAGCTTGTCGATGGCCTCGGCGAAGGCGATGGAGCACCCCATGGACATCATCACGTGCAGCTCCACCGTCTGGCCGAAGGAGTGAGCCCAGGGCAGAAAGGACACCGAGCGGTCATCGGGATCCAGCGGGAAGATCTCGTGGCACGCGTTGACGTTGGAGATGAAGTTGCCGTGCGACAGCAGCACGCCCTTGGGGTGGCCGGTGGTACCGGAGGTGTAGATGAAGCCGCAGATGGAGTCGGCGTCGAGATCCGCGTCGGCCGGCACCGGCGCCTGGTGTCCAGCCGCCTCGAGGGCGTCGAAGCTGGCGGGATCCTCGCGATCCAGGGCCATGCAGAAAACTTGCTCGAGGGCCTCCATCTCCTGGGGCAGGTCCCGGACCGTGTCGTAGATGGAGCGGGTGGAGACGAGGAGCAGCTTGGCGCCGGAGTCCCCGAGAATATAGCGCCAGTCCTTTTCGAGCTGGTGCTCGTACATGGGCACCAATCTGGCGCCCAGCCCGTAGACGGCGTAGGCGGCCACGGCCCACTCCACGCGGTTGCCCGAGATGATGGCCACCGCGTCCCCCGCCTTCACGCCCTGGGCCGCCAATCCCCCCCGGACCGCGTCCACCTGGCGCCCGAACTCGGCGTAGGTGATCCAGCTCCAGCGTCCCGCCTCCTTGGTGCCGAACAACCGGCGCTGGCCATGGGCGGCCACGGCCTTTTGCTGCATGTCGACCAGGTTCCGGAAGGTCTCGGTGCTCATGGTGCTCCTCCCCGTGGACCGCGGACCGCCACGCTCGCAAGTCCAAGGAATTTCGACGCGATTGTTCGAGAGCTCGCCTGACGGGCATGGTTACCCATTCTCCCAATAGCCGTCAATATATCCGTCAATCACCGCTGGCGATGCGAGGAAAATGTCGCCGGTGGCGATGGGGGGGACGATTCGTCTCGGGCTCTGCGTCAGGCTCGGGGGCTCGAGGCGTTTCGCCGATGCGAGGGGACGCGTCGTTGCGGGCCCCCCGTCAGGCTCGGGGGTTCAAGGCGTCACGCCGATGCGGGGCTCCTTCACGTCGTAGATGCGCCACCCCTGCTCCGTGCGGATCCAGTGCACCTGCCACAGCACGGGCAGGCGCCCCTGGCGGTGGCGGATGTGGGTGAGCAGCCGCTGGAAGGCGTCGGTCTCTTGCACCTGGACCTCGTTTTTGGCGATCTCTACCTTTTTGACCTCGCCTCGGTCCAAGGCCTCACGCACCCGCCGCAGGGCGGAGTCGCGGTCGAAGGTCCGCCCCCCGAGCGTGGCGCGGAAGTCCCGGTCCAGATAGGTCTGAAGCGGACCGGTCCGTCCGTCCGCGACGGCGTCCACGATGGCGCGGGTGGCGGCCTGGATCTCCTCGCGGTCGGTCACCACCAGGGTGGACACGGCGAAGACGCCGAGGCCCAGGGCCAACGGGAGGCCGGCCCACAGGCCGTGGGCGCGGCGGCGGGTGCGCCACCAGCGCCACAGCAGCACTGCCGCGGCCACCGCCAGCATCCCGTAGAGCCAGAAGGGGTCCTCGAAAAGGAGCGCCTTCATGCCGAGCCCCGGCCCGAACGTTGGCCGGGCACCCGGGCGCCACCCGCCCGCGTTGGAGGCGCCGCGCCCCTCCGGGCGCCAAGCCGTGCGCCACTGCCTGCGCGCCGCCGCCCGACCCTCATGGCACGATCTGCACGATGCCCTGGGCCAAAAACTCGTCCATGGCGGGCTCGGGCCCCTTGAGCTCGAAGGTGTAGCGCATGGCGCCCTCCTTCCAGCGCCCGCCCTTTTGCAGCCGCCCGCACCAGACGTAGGCGCTGTTGGAGGCGGAGACCGGTCGGCGTTTGCGGATGGTGCGCAGCAGCTTGCCCCCCTGCCAGCCCGTCACCTGCCCGTTTTCGACCTTGGGCGAGCCGCCCTTGAACACCTCGAGGGTCATCTGCAGCTCGAATTTTCCGTACTTCAGATAGCGCTCGAAGGTCTCGGAGTGGACGAAGCCCGCGCAGATCCGGGGCGAGGTGGCCTTGACCTGCGAGATCCACTGCCGCTCGTAGAAGGCCTGGCGCTTCGTGGAGAAGCGGACCCGCCCCTCGGTGGAGGTCAGGTCGTGTTTGGTCACGCCGCTCTTGGGTCCGCAACCCCCGAGCAGCGAGGCCAGGGCCAGCGAGGTCAGCGCCAGCGAGGTCAGGGTCAACGAGGTCAGGGCCAGCGATGTCAGCGCCAGCGCAGACCTGCCGTGAAACAGTCTCCCAAGTGAGATCATCACGCACACCTCCGAGGTGGTTGAGTCTGGGGACACCGCCGGGGCGTGGGCGCTCGGCGTGCCAGCGTGCGGGCCGCTCATGGAGCGGGCCTCGAGCGGCGCCGGGGGTCGGAGCGGCGCCGGGGGTCGGAGCGGCGCCGCGGCTCGCCCCGGCGTGCGGGGCCGGGGCGCGCGGGGCGGGCCGCGCGGCGGGTTGCGCGGCGGCGGGGCGCCGTCGCGGAGTCGCCCTCACCCGGCACAGCCCGGACGCGCGACGCGGGCTCGTCCGCGTCGAGGCCCGGGACCGCGGCGCCGCCCGGGGTGCGGCCCAGGCACGCCTCGAAGGCCTCGCAGCCGGCATGCTCGGCGCAGCGCAGCTCCGCCCGCAGGCGCTGCTTTTTGCCGAGCCGCTGGCACAGGTCGAGAAAACGCCCCCGGGTCAGGGTAATGTGTCGGCAGCGCAGCAGGCGGTCGTAGAGCCGGGCGCAGTCGCGCAGCGCCGGGCTCGCCGGGCCGAAAAAGCCCGCCAGACAGCGGGCGAAGGGCGCGCATTGGCGCCGGCGCAGACACAGGTTGATGCCCAGCGCGTTGGGCCCGTGGCCGTCGCGCTTGCGGCACTCGGTCATGCACTGGACGTATTCCCGGGCGCCGAGGCGCTTGAGCCGCCCCTGCTCGCGCAGGGTCTGCACGCTCGCGGGGCGGAGGCTGCGGGCCGCCACGAGCAGCTCCTCCAGACAGCCCACCCAGGCGCGCTTGCACAGCCGATGGCAGTCCACGCGGTAGATTCGCTCCATCACGCAGCGGCCAAAGGCCGGGCAGTCGGGGCGGCGCAGGCAGCCGTTGACCATCCGGGCCGCCTCCCCCGTGTAGGCGGCCCGCCGGCACTCGCCCTCGCAGGCCCCCAGGGTGGTGCGGCGCACCTGATCGAAGACGCCGCTTTTCTTCATCCGGGCGATCTTGGCCCGAGACCCGGGATCGGCCGCTGCCAGAAAGTCCTCGAAGCAGACGTAGAGCCGCCCGCAGTAGGCGGCGCAGTCCACCGCCGGTCGGGGCCGGGCCGGGGCCTCGGCCCCGCCGCGGCGCGGAGGCCCGGCTGGGGGCGCCCCGCAGCCAGCCAGCAGCCCGAGCCCCAG
>CAYFWA010000234.1:5236-9097 GCA_964346625.1 uncultured Myxococcales bacterium | reverse complement strand
CGGGTCGCCGGGTCGCCGGGTCGCCGGGTCGTCGGGTCGTCGGGTCGCCCCACTAGTTGATTCCCTACAGGTAGGATGCTATACTACACGAACATACATCGCGACGCGAAAGCAGATCGCGACGCGAACATACAGCGAGACACGGAATCGGTGAGTCATGCGAAGGACGTATTTCTCGGTCGTCATCACCGTCTTGTCATTGTTCTGGGTGCTCCCTGCCGCCCGGGCCCAGCCGCGGCCCGTGGTGGTGGTGGTGGATCCGGGACATGGGGGGACCAACCGCGGGGCTCCGGGGGTCACCGGGGTGTACGAAAAGCACCTGAACCTGCGCGCGGCCAAGCTGCTGCGGCGCCACCTTCAGCGGCCCGGGATCAAGGTGGTGCTCACCCGGAGCCGGGACGTCTACCTCACGCTGAGCGAGCGGGCGCGGCGCGCCAACCGGGCGCGGGCAGACCTGATGATCAGCCTGCACGGCAATGCCTCGGCGGGCCACGATCAGCAGGGCTACGAGGTGTTCGTGAGCTCCCCCGCGGCGGCGCGCTCGCAGCGGCGCCCGGTGAGCGATGGGCCCCTGACGCGGGCGGCGCTCGAGCGGCCCGCCACCGCCTCCCGCGTGGAGCTGCGGGCGGCCCTGGTCGATCTGGTGCGCCGCAGTCACCGGCGGCGGGCCCTCTCGCTGGGCCGCGCGGTCATCGGCGCCATGAGCCAGGAGCTCGGTGGCGAGGGCAACCGCGGGCTGCGGCAGGCCGCCTTCGACGTGCTGTGGGGCCTGCGTATGCCCGGGCTGCTGGTGGAGCTGGGCTTTGTGGACCACTCGCAGGAGGGCCGGCGCCTGCTGCGCCCGCGCTACCTCGAGCGGATCGTCCGGGCCGTGAGCCGGGGAGTGCTCGCCTACCTGCGCGACATCCTCGGGCGGGACTTCACGCGGTCCAAGGAGCAGCTTCGGGACGCGGACTCACCCCGGCCCCGGCGTTCGCGCGACCGGCGCCTGCCCGGACCGGGCCAGCGCCCCTTCAAGCGAAACAAGCCGGTGGTGGCCTACGACGAGGCCGCGGGGTAGCAAGCGGCTTCATGCCGGGTCCGCCGGCTCGTTTCGGCGCCTCGAGCCGTCGTTACGGCGCCTCAGGAGCCGTCGTTACGGCGCCTCAGGAGCCGGCGTTACGGCGCCTCAGGTCATGCGCTCGAGCTCGGCGTGCAAACGGCCGAGCAGCGAGCGGGCGTGATCCGGGCTCGAGAGCTCCGGGCCCATCAGGGCCTTGCTGACCTGCTCGAGCAGCAGCCCCGCCTGCTTCTGCATCCCCTCGTTCTGGGCATGCAGAAGCAGGATCTCGGCCTCTTTTTCCCCGACGAGGTTGTTGAGCTCGGAGACCCGCGCCTCGGCGTGCTGCACCAGGGCCTGCTGCTCGGTGATCTGCTGCTCGAGCGTGGCGAGGCGCTCGGTGAGCTCGCGGGGGGCCGCCAGGGACCCCTCCTGGTTGCGCAGCAGCTCCATCTCCAGCTCCAGCTCGGGCACGCGGCTGGCCTGGGACTCGAAAAACGCGCGCTGCTCGGCCAGCTCCCGGGCCTTGGCGCGCTCGGCCTCCAGCTCCGCCCCCAGGGCGCGGCTGCCCTCGGTGAGCGTCGCGAGATCGGTGGTGACCCGGGCGAGGCGCTCCTGCTCCTGCCGACAGAGCGCCTCCAGCTCGCCGAGCTGCTGGTGGGCCTCGGTCAGCGAGCTGGCGCCGACCTCCTCGCCCGCGGCGAGCTGCGCCCGCAGGCGCTGCAGCTCCCGGGCCTGCTGCTGCTCGCGGTCGCGCAGGATGTCGCGCTCGCGGTGCAGCGTGTCGAGCACGGCCTCGAGATCCTCGATGCGCGACTCGCGCTCGGATAGCGCCACCTGCAGCTCCGGCGTCCACGCCGCACCCGTCTCGGTGGCCTCCGCCGAGGTCTCCGGCGTGCGGGGAGGCTCGGTGGCGCGGGTCTGCTCTGCCTCGCGTAGGGTCTCGAGCTCCTGCTCGCAGCGCTGCAGCACCCCCTGGAGCTGGGCGACCTCGGCGGTCTGACGCCGCGCTTCGGCCAGGGCCCGATCCAGCGCGTCGGCGGCAGACTGCCGGGCCTGCTGGCTTTCGCTCAGGCGCTGCTCGAGCGCCTGCGCCTCGCCTTGCAACTCCTGGTTCCAGGCCTGCTGCTCGGCCAGCCGGATCTCCCGCTCGGCCATCTCCACGCGGTGGGCCGTGGCGCCCTCGCGCAAAAAGCGCAGCCGCTGCTCCAGGATCTCGAGCCGGCGGCGCGCCTGCTGCAGCTCGGCGTCCTCGGCGTGGGCCCGCGCGCGGAGCCGGTCGCGCTGCTTTTGCTCGGTCTCGAGCTGCTGGCGCAGGATCTGCTCGTCCCAGCGCGCCACCCGCCACTCGGCCTCCAGGGCCACCATCCGACCCTGCCCGGCCGCCTGCTCGCGCCGCAGCTCCTGGAGCTGGAGCTGCAAGGCGGCGTTGGCGTCGCGCAGGGCGGTGACCTGCGCCTCGGCCGCCTGGGCCTCGGCGGCGCGGACCTCCAGCCGGGAGCCCAGCCGCTCCATCTCCGCCGGGTCGATGGCGGGCGCCGGCGGGGCGCTCTCTTGGGCCTCGGCCTCGCGGGCCGCGGCCGCGGCCGCCGCGGCCTGGGCGCGCGCCTGCTCGAGCTGGTCGGTGACCCGCGCGAGCTGCTGCCGGCTCTGGCGGGCGCGGTCGGCCTCCAGCGCCGCCTCGCGGGTCAAATCGACGATCTGCTCGGTGCGCTCCCGGAGCCGCCCGCGCAGCTCGGTGGCCTCCTGCTCGAAGCGCTCGGCCCGCTCGCGCTCGGCCTCGAGGCGGCCGAGCACGAGCTGCATCCCCGCGCTCGCCTGGGCGCGGACCTGCTCGGCGGCCGCGAGGGCCTCCTGCATCTGAGTTTGCTGCTCGGCGGTCTCCAGGGCCTCGAGCTCGAGGCGCTGACGTGTGGTCTCGAGCTGCTGCCAGCGCCGCTCGGCGCTCGTGAACCGCTCGCGCAGCGTGTCGAGCTCCTCGTCGCGCTCGCCGCTGCGCTGCTGCGCCTGCTCGAGCTGGGTGCGCTCGCCGGCCAGGGCGGACTCCAGCTCCTGGTGCCGCTCGCGCCAGCGCTGGGCCTCGGCCGCCTGGCGGCTGGCCTCGCCGCGGGCCGCGTCGAGCTCCTGCACCGCCACGTCGCCCAGCCGCGACAGCTCCGCCAGGGAGGCCTCGAGGCTCTCCACGGACTGCTCGACCTCCTGGCGGCTGACCCGCTCCTGGGCCAGCTCCTCCTCCAGCTCGGCCAGCCGCTCGGCCTGGCTGGCCAGCCGCTCGGCCTGCGCAGACTCGCGCGCCTCTCGATCTAGCTGCTGCTCCTGGGCGCGGAGCGCCAGCCGGTCCTCGAGCTGCGCGACCTGGCGCTGGCTTTCGGCCAGGCGGGTCTGCAGATCCTGCGCGCGCGCGGCGAGGCTCGCCCCCTCGTCGCGAGCGGCCGCGAGGGCCGCCCCCAGCTCGTCGGCGCGCCGCTGCTCCGCCTCGAGCCGCGCCGACAGCCGGCCGGTCTCGGCGGCCTGCTCCTGGTGGCGACGCTGAAGCGCCGCGAGCCGCTCGCCGTCCTCGCGCCGCTGCTGCTGCAGCGCCTCCAGCGCGTCCGCACGCTCGTCGCGCTCCTGCTGAAGCGCCGCGAGCCGGTCGGCCTCTCGCTGGAGCTGTTCTTCGAGCTCGTCGATACGCTGGGCCTTTTGCCCGTCGTCGTGGTGGGCCTGTCGGAGCTGTTCTTCGAGCGCTTCGATGCGCTGGGCCTTTTGCCCGTCGTCGTCGCGGGCCTGTCGGAGCTGTTCATCGAGCTCGTCGATACGCTGGGCCTTTTGCCCGTCGTCGT
>CAYFWA010000234.1:3686-5136 GCA_964346625.1 uncultured Myxococcales bacterium | reverse complement strand
TGTCGGAGCTGTTCATCGAGCTCGTCGATACGCTGGGCCTTTTGCCCGTCGTCGTCGCGGGCCTGTCGGAGCTGTTCATCGAGCTCGTCGATACGCTGGGCCTTTTGCCCGTCGTCGTGGTGGGCCTGTCGGAGCTGTTGCTCGAGCGCTTCGATGCGCTGGCGTGTCTCCGTGGCCTGTTCGCCTTCGCGTTGGAGGCGATCCTTGAGGACCTCCACGAGGCGGGCCTGGTGCTCGGCGTCGTCGCGGGCCTGACCGAGCTGCTGCTCGAGGGCGTCGGCGCGCTGGGCCGTTTGTCCGGCGTCGTCATGGGCCTGGCGCAGCTCGTCCTCGAGGGCATCGGCGCGCTGAGCCTTTTTTCCGGCGTCTTCGCGGGCCTGGCGCAGCTCGTCTTCGAGCGCTTCGATGCGCTGGGCCTTTTTTCCGGCGTCGTCGCGGACCTGCTGGAGCTCCGTCTCGAGAGACTGCGCCTTTTCGGCGGCCTCCTGCCGTTCCTGGCGCGCGGCAGTGAGCTGACGCTCGGTTTCCTCCAGCGTCTGCCGCGCCTGGTCGAGCTGCTGCGACAGGGCGCTTTTGCGCTCGGTGGCCGCGGCTTGTTCCTGCTGCAGGCGGGCCTCCAGCGCCTCGGCCGCGTGGCTGGCCTCCTGGCGCTCCCGCCGGGCCGCCGCCAGCTCCTGGCGGATGGACTCCGCCGCGCTCTGCTGGGAGCTGAGCGACCGGGTCATCTCGGTGCGCAGCTCGTCGATCTGCTCCTCGAGGGCCTCGTTTCGGTCCCGTGCGGCCTCGAGTTGGCGTCCGGACGCCTCGGCCGCGGCCAGCGCCTGTTCCAGGCGGACCTGCAGGCTGCGCTGATCAGCCTCGGAGGCCGCGAGCTCGCGCTCGAGCTCCGTGACGCGCTGCTCGCGTCGAGCGCGCTCGTCGCGCGCCTCGTCGAGCAGCCGGCGCAGCTCGTCTCGCTCCTTTTCGGTGCGCAGGATCTCCTCGCCCCGGGCCTCCGCCTCCTGCCGCTGGGCGGCGGCCTCCTGCTGGGCCTCCTCGATCCGCGCCAGGGCCTGCTGCTGCGACTGCTCGAGCTCGGCGTCCACCTCCGCCTGGCGTTGACGAGCCTCCTGTAGGGCGGCCTCTACCAGGTCCACGCGCTCCTGGAGCTGCTCGGCGCGCGCTTGCAGCGCGGCGTGCCGTTCGGCGAGGGCGGCCTGCTGCTCGTCCGCCTCGTCCTTGGCGCGGTGAAGCTGCTGGCGTTGCTGCTCGGCGTCGGCGAGCGCCTGCTCCAGCTCGGCCGCCCGGGCGCGCAGGTCCTCGCCTTCGGTCCGGGCTTGGTCCATGGAAGCGCGCAGATCGTCGGCCTCGCTGGCTCGCCGTTCGATCTCGGCCTGGCGGTCGGCCACGGCGGTGTCGAGCTCGCCGATGCGCTGCTCGCGCTGGGCGATCTCGGCCTGGCGGTCGGCCA
>CAYFWA010000234.1:0-3586 GCA_964346625.1 uncultured Myxococcales bacterium | reverse complement strand
TCGAGCTCGCCGATGCGCTGCTCGCGCTGGGCGATCTCGGCCTGGCGGTCGGCCAGGTTGTCTTCGAGCTCGCCGATGCGCTGCTCGCGCTGCGCGAGGTCGGCCTGGTGGTCGGCCAGGGCGGCCTCGAGCTCACCGATGCGCTGCTCGCGCTGGGCGATCGCGGCCTGGCGGTCGGTCAGGGCGGCCTCGAGCTGCTGGCGCTGGTCCTGCTGCTGTTCGATCTCGGCCTGGCGGTCGGCCAGGGCGGCCTCGAGCTGCTGGCGCTGGTCCTGCTGCTGTTCGATCTCGGCCTGGCGGTCGGTCAGGGCGGCCTCGAGCTCTTTTCCCCGGGCCTCCCGGCTCGCCGCGTCGAGCTGGGCCTGCTGCAGGGCGGAGGCGAGCCCGTGCGCCTCGGCCTGGGACCGCTCGAGGGCGGCGCGCATCGGCTCGAGCGCCGCCTCGCTGTCGTGGCAGGCCCGCCGGGCGGCCTCGTGGCGGCGACGCTCCGTAGACAGGAGCCGGTCGAGATCATCGGCGCGCTCGCGTTGGGCCTCCCCGGCGTCGCGGGCGCTGCGCAGTGCCGCCTCCGACTCGGCCCCTCGCTCTTGCGCCGCCGTGAGGTCGGCGCGGGCCTCGGTCAGCTCTGCCTCCAGAACGCGCAGCCGGCCGGACAGCTCCTCCACCGCCTGGCGCGCCTGGGACAGCTCGTCGCCCAGCTCGTCGCCCAGCTCGTCGCGCTGGGTGGTGAGGGCGCACACCTCCTGGCGCAGCGCCTCGGCCGTGTCCTCGGCCTGGCGCGCCGCGGCCCGGCGCGCCTCGCGGTCCTGGTGCAGCCGCTGCTGCTCGTCCTGCAGGCGGGTGACCTCGGCGGAGGCGGCCTCCAGATCCTCGCGCAGCCCGGCGAGCTCCTGCTCCAGGGCTTGCTGGGCCACGGCCTGGGCCTCCTGCTCGCTCTGCTGCTCGCGCAGCTCCGCGAAGCGGGCCTGCAGCTCGTCGCGTTGGCTCTGCAAAGACGCAAGCTCGACGCGCAGGGTGCCGGCGAACGACTGGCTGTCCACCAGCTCGCGGCGCAGCTCCTCCTGCTGCTCGGTGAGGTGGATCCGCTCCTCGCGCTCGGCCGACAGCGCGTCTTGCAGCTCGGCCAGCTCGAGCTGATCCACCGGGCCCTCCTGCAGCAGGCGCTGCATGCGCCGCGCCAGGGGGGCAAAGGGGATCTGCGTGATGGCGAAGACGTCCGGCTCCACCGGCTGGGCGGTGCACAGGGCGACGTAGTAGCCCACGTCGTCCACCAGATCCTCCACCAGGCTGGCGTCGAGGCTGACCTCCAGCTCGTCGGCGGGGGCCAGGAAGTCCACGAAGCTGAAGCCGAGCAGGGGCGTCTGGGCGATCATGGACACCGCGCCGAAGCGGGGCTCGAGGGTCTCGATGAAGTCGTAGTACTCCACCGCCTGGGGCTCGGGCTTCTCCAGATCGCCGTTGGGGGCGGCGATGAGGCAGGCTCCGTCGGGAGCAAGGATCCGCTGGATCTCGTCGAGCCAGGCCTCGTCCTGCAGCACGGGGCCGCCCTCGGGGACCAGCACCAGATCGGCGGCGCCGTCTTCCAGGGGCAGCGACGGCGAGGGCGCGGCTTCGAAGGTGAGGTTCTCGCGGCTGTAGCGCGACCGCGCCTTGAGGATCTGCCGCTCGTCGGCGTCGTAGGCCAACACCCGGGCCGCTCCGCGGTGGGCGAGGAAGTCGGCGCCCACTCCAAGCCCACAGCCCAGCTCCACCACCACCTGGTCGGCCAGCCGCTCCTCGATGAACAGATAGCGCGGCAGCCGTCGGTACCAGACGTCGATGAGCGCGTGTCCCTGCATGTACGCCTCCGCGTGGGTTGCTGATCACTGAGAGCGTGGGCCCCATCATAGGGAGAGGCCTCGGCGCTGTAAACGGCCTGCGGGGGGCTCCCGCCAGAGCGCGCGCGGCCCATGCGGGAGCTCCGGCAGGGCTCCCGGCCCCCGTCCGGAGGCCCCCGGGAGACCTCCGGACGGGGGCGCGACCCCGAGGGCCCCACCGCCGGAAACCCCAGGGGGCGCGAGGATTTTGGCCTCGACGCCCGAGTATTGGTACAATGAGCGGCACACCATGTCCGAGGACCTGAAGGTACAGATCGACAAGGATGGGCGCATCCATCCGCAAAACGCCCGCCTGCAGCGGTGGCTGGCGAAGCGGACCGGGCTGTGGCAGCTCGTGCCCACCGCCGAGAACCTCCTGGTGTTCAGCCGGTTGACCAGCAGCCCCCGGGGGTCCTCGGCGGCCCGGGCGGGGCAGCTCCAGTTCACCGGCTCGCTGGACGCCATGGGGGGCGTCATGGACGTCATCACCTTCCTGAACAACACCAAGCGCACCGGCGCGCTGGTGGTGCTCAGCGACCGGATCAAAAAGACGCTGTTTTTCGAAGAGGGGGACGTCCGCATGGCGACGTCCAATATCCCCGAGGATCGGCTCGGCGCCCTGCTGTTTCGCTTCGGGATGGTGACTCACGAGCAGCTCGAGGAGGCCCTGGCCGCGCAGTCCGGATCCCGGCGGCTCGGGCGGGTGCTCATCGAGATGAACGTGATCACGGCGCACGACCTGTACACCATCATCCGGCGTCAGGTGGAGGAGATCTTCTTCTCGGTGCTGCTGATGCGCACCGGGGTGTTTTACTTCTACGATCTCGAGCAGGACAAGACGCTGCCGCAGCAGCTCAACCTGCAGACCCAGAACCTGCTGCTCGACGGGGTCCGTCGCATCGACGAGATGTCGTACTTCCGCGAACGGATTCCGCACCGACACACCGTCATCGAGCGCCGGGCCGACATCACCCCCAAGCAGCTCGTCGGGCTGGAAAAGCAGATCTACGACCTGGTGGATGGCCAGCGCAGCGTGGACGAAATCGCCCGCGAAAGCCGGCTGGGGGAGTTCGAGACCACCAAGGTCCTTTTTCACCTCATGCAGCTCGGCTACGTCCAAAAGCGGCGCGACACGAACATCACCGCGGTCACCCTCGAGCGGGAGGCAGGCCGGTCCGAGGCCGACGTTCGGGTCATCGAGTCGTTCAACACCGTGTTTCGCAAGGTCTTTGCCAAGGTCAGGGCCAAAGACGACGAGGCGACCCTGCGCCTGGGCCTCGACTCGTTCTTCCAGGGGGCCACCGGGTTCGTGGAGCTGTTTCAAGGCGTGGACCTCGCCGAGGACGGCTCGCTTTGCACCGCCGCCGTGCTGAAGAACCTCAGCGCCATCCAGGTCGAAAACCGGCTGGATTTTCTCTACAACGGCCTCAACGAGCTGCTTTTTTTCGAGATGTTCACCGCCGGCGAGGCGCTGCCGGCCGAGGACGAGGAGCAGCTCCAACGCGAGATCAACGCCATCTTCCAGGGGACCGACGGAGCCGAAGAGTAGGCGCGTAGGATTGTCTGGTGTCGCTGGAGCAGCCGGTGAAGGCGCCGGTGAAGGCGCCGGTGGAGGCGCCGGTGGAGGCGCCGGTGGAGGTGTCGCCGGATTGTTTGGCCGCGCTCGACGCCTGCGTTATGCTGGGCGCATGAAGACCCTGATACGGTTGGAGGTGGTGGCCCAGCATAAC
>CAYFWA010000233.1:0-9112 GCA_964346625.1 uncultured Myxococcales bacterium | reverse complement strand
TGCGCACCTTCATCTTGCGTTGGCCCCGGATGCTGTGGCGCTCGAAGCCCAGCAGGTGGAGCTTGTAGCCAAACCAGAGCTTGGACTTTTCCTTGCGCGCTGCCGTCCGCGCGCTGGCCGCGGTAGGTCTTGGTCCCCCAGTCCGCATCGCGGTCCCGGCGCCGATCCGGCTCGAGGCGTTTCTTTTCGTCACCCACCGGGTTGCCGGGTTGCCGGGTTGCCGGGTTGAAGGGTTGAAGGGTCACCGGGTTGATCCGTACCAGAGCGACCATCATACTGAAACGCGGTGACTTCGCGCCGGCAGCGCGCAAGATCCTGTACGCTTCCGGTGCGAGGTCCTTGTGCGTGTCTTTGTCTGGAGGTGAGCACCATGAGTCGCCACCGGACCTACTACCGGATCCTGGGGGTCCCCCGGGGCGAGAGCGACGCGAGAATCCGCAGCGCCTACCGTCGGCTCGCGCAGAAATACCACCCCGATCGCGCGGGTCCGGACGCCACCGCCTCCTTCCAGGAGCTCAAAGAGGCCTACGAGACCCTGTGCGACCCGGACAAGCGGGCCGCGTACGACGCCAAGCTGAGCCGAGACGCACGCCTGCCACGGAATCCCCAGGCGGATGGCTCCAGCTCCTCGGCCTGGGCGCCGAGCGGGGTTCGCGGATCGCCGCGGACGAGGCCGCGCCAGAGGCGGGAGCGGGGCAGGGGCTTTGGGGGCCCGGCAGCGACCGGGCGCAGGGGGGCTGCAGGCCCTGCCGCGTCCAGGCCCTGGTCGGGGAGGGGCTCGGTCTGGCCAGACGACCGGTGGGGCCCTCGCGTGGGCCGCGGTCGGGCCCCGGTGGATCCTCGCGACGCGCCAGAGCCGCTCATCCCCGACACCCGGCGGGACGTGCCGCGTTTGGGGGAGCGCCCCGTCACGCCGAGTGGGACCTTTGATCCATCGTCGCGGTTTTTGGGGTCGCGTTCTGGGTCGCGTTCTGGGTCGCGTTCTGGGTCGCGTTCTGGGTCGCGGTCTGGGTCGCGGTCTGGGTCACGGTCTGGAGGGCCGGGCCCGCGTCGCGGAGGCCGTTGGGGAACCGGGATCGGGCGTGACGGGATCGGGCGTGACGGGATCGGGCGTGACGGGATCGGGCGTGAAGCGGCCGGAGGAGCGCTGACCATGGAGGTCTCGATGAGCCCCTCCGTCGCTCAGCAGGGAGCCGTGCTGGAGCTGGAGCTGCCCACAGGGGAGCCCTGTCCGTCCTGCAGGGGCGCCGGGGTGAGCGGGGGGGCGTTGGGGCGCTGCCGTCGCTGTGGCGGTCGGGGGGAGGTCGAGCGGCGGGTGCCGGTCCGGGTGCGCGTGCCCGCGGGGGTCCGGGAGGGCGCGCTGATCCCGGTGCCGACCGAGGAGATCGGGCTCATGGGGCCACCCCTGTGGCTGAGGGTGCGCCTCGTGGGCTGAGGCCCGCTCTCTAGCCCGCTCCACCTGGCGCTTGAGCGCGTCCGCGTCCGCGGACGCGGACGCGGACGCGGACGCGGACGCTGTGCAGCGACGCCTCTGTGTAGAGTAGCGCTTTACGCCGCCTGGTGCACCCACGTGGCGAGCTGGTAGCCCAGCCAGAGCGCGAGGCCGAGCAGGCCCACGCCGATGAGCTGGACCCCTCGGTTCAGCAAGGCGGGCCGGAAGCGGTGCCGCGCCCGCCGCAGCAGCGTCAAAAGCAGCCCGAACCAGGCCACGATCCCCCCGCAGACGCCCAGGGCGAAGGGCACCGCCAGGCCGGGGGAGCGGTCCACCCACCCTGTGGCGAACAGGGTGGCCACCGCGGCGCTCCACGTGGCCAGGAAGGTGGGGTTCAGGGCGGTGATGCTGAAACCCAGTAAAAAGCCGCCGGAGAAGCGGTCCCTCGGGGGCGGGGCGTCTCCCGGGCTCACGTCGCCCACCGGGGGCCGACGGATCAACAGGACGCCCAGCACCGCGAGGATCACGGCGCCGGCCCCCTGGCACAGGGGCAGCACCGCCGGGTAGCGTTTCACCACGGCCGAAAACCCGAAGAAGGCCAGGCAGGCGTAGGCAGCCTCGGCGAGCCCGGCCCCCAGGGAGATGAACAGCCCCGCCCGAAACCGCCCCTGAAACGCCCGCGCCACCACCAGCGCCGCGATGGGCCCGGCCACGGGAATGGAGCCGAGGAAGCCGAGCAGAAAGCCGATCAGCGCAGCGGTCAGCATGAGGTGGCTCGCCTCTCTCGCTCGCTACCTGCGGCCCGACGGGAAGACACGGTTCCCGTCGGGCTCGTCGGGCTCGTCGGGCTCGTCGGGTTCGTCGGGCTCGTCGGGCTCGGCGGGTTCGGCATGGGATGGAGGACAATGACCATGCGCACCGGCTCACGGTCGTCCCAGCCGCGCGATGCGCGCGGTGGGATAGTAGCGCCGGCGCAGCCACGGCAGCCGGCGGCCCTCGAGGGCGAACAGGAAGCTGCCCCACTGACACAGCCCCCGGAAGTGGGAGCTGCGACGATAGCGATGGTTCCGGCAGTCCGGGTGGCAGCGGATACGCCGCTCTCGGCGCACCACGTCCCGGGTGCCCCGCCCCCCGCAGCTCGCCGAGTACTCGGCGTGGACGAGCCGCCCGCGCCGATCCACGAGCACCTGGCCGCGGGTGGCCCGGACGGCCCGGGTGACGGCCGCGCGGCGGCGATCGGTGTAGGCCTGATCCCAGGTGCTGTCGGTGATGTGAAAGCCCGTCTGCGCCTCTCGGTGCTTGTCGGCCAGGATGGCGTAGAGCCCATAGGTCCGCGCCGCGATGGCCTGGATCCCCCAGGTGGCCTGCAGGGCGGCCGCGTGCCCCGGCCGGTCCGCCTGCTCCGCGGCGAACAGGCCCTCTTCGGCCAGCACCACGCCGGCCACGTAGTCCTCGAGCGCCAGGCGCTCCACGCACCGCCCCCGGTAGGGTCGGGCGCAGCGCCCCACCAGGAACCGCCGCCGGGGGCGCAGCACGTAGATGTGCCTGGGCGCCTCCCGCGGATCGAGCTCCAGGGGCCGATAGGACAGGCGCCGGGTGGGAAAAGGGCCGCGCAGCGGCGCTGGAGCCTCCTTCTCCTCCTCCTCACCCCAGCCCACCACCACCGCCACCGCCACCACGGCCAGGGCCGTGACCCCGCCGGCCGCGAGCCACTGTCGGCGCAGCGCCCGTCGCTCGCGCCGGCTCGACACCCGCCGGTTCACCCCCGTCCGGCGACCCCGGCGGGCCGAGCGCCGCGGCCCCCCCGCGCCATTGGTTCCGTATCGAAACAGGGAGAAGGTCATGCCGAAAGAGGAGGGGCAGAGGGCCCGCGAGGCAGGGCCTACTGCGTGGCCAGGGAGAGCTCGAGGAGCCAGGTGTCGGCGCGGGCGGTGACGGCCGCGAGCTGCGGGGTCACCACCGGACCGTCGGAGCCGTCGAGGCGGCTCAGGGAGATGGGATCGAGCACGATGGTGGGCAGCGCGCCGAAGACCGTGGCCACGACGCCCGGCACGGCGGTCTCCATGAGGCGGAGGACCTTGTTCTGGTCGGCCAGCGACGACAGGCGGTCGAAGCCCACCTCCCGGATGGTCACCTCGCGCTCCGGATCCCGCTCGAGCTGCAGGTCGTTGCCCGCCTGGACCAGCCGTACGGGCACGCTGGCGGCGGTCCAGGCCGTGGAGTTGGACACCGATGAGACGTCCAGGGCGATCTCGATGCCGCCGATGTCCAGGCGCGGCCCGTCGGCGCTCCACTCGAGCAGGGGCGGCAGCAGCAGGGTCACGTCCACGTGGTTCAATTTGTCGTAGGGGGACTCCAGGGACTGCATGCCCATGTCCTCGAGCTCCTGCTGCGTGTAGTGCAGGCCCGCGAAGTTGCCGGCGTCCCACAGGGCGAAGGAGAACTGGTTGATCAGCGCGCTGCCCACGCTCACTGCGATCCCCGAGGCGTCGCCGCTGTCCTGGGTCGCGGTGCGGGCCAGCACTCCGTGGCCCTCGTCCGCCTCCCGGGCCGTGGCGGCCTCGATGAGGGTGTCGTAGGTCAGCCCGATGCCGCGGCCGGCGGGCGCGAAGTCGCCCACCCGGGTCTCCAGGGTGATGGGCTCCTGGTAGTTGATGCTCACCGAGGGGCGCAGCTCGTCGATGAGCTTGGGGAACACGGCGTCCGCCGCGTTCTGCGAGGCCACCCCGATGGCCGCGGGCACCTCCTGGTCGAGCAGGTCCCGCACGGGCGGGAAGTCCTCGGAAAGCGGCAGCGCGCCGGCGCACGTCAGGTCCGGCCCCACCGTGTCGCTGGTGAGGTCGGTGAGCACGGCCGTGCCGCCCGTCAAATCCACCCGTCCGGTGATCTCCACCTCGTCGTAATCGGCCGTGCCGCTGCACGAGAGGCTGTGCGCCGGGGCCGTGGCGGTGTAGGCCACGGGGACGTCGTAGAGGGTGGCCCGGAAATGGAGCCCGTCGGACTCGTACCACAGCCGCATGTCCACCGCGTCGGCGATCACCGAGGTGACCTCGATGGTGACGTCCACCGTGGTGGTCCCCACGAAGGGGATCGTGACCTGTGCCTGGGTCTGCAGGGGGTCCTCCACGAAGCTCTCCAGCTCCTCCTGCTGCAGGATCGTGGCGATGAGGCTGGCCACGCTCACCGCCCCCGCGGCGTCGTCCGACAGCGCCTGCTCGCCCAGATACAGCGAGAGCGTGCCCGGGTTGAAGTCGTGGGCCGGCTCGTAGCCGCCCTGGTGGTAGGAGCGCACCGACAGCAAGCGCTCACCCGGCACCCGCGCCACCACGAAGCCCAGGCCGTCCACCTCGGCCACGGTCACCTCCCGGGTGCCCTTGGACACGGTCTGTCCATCCACCTCGGCCTCGTCGGCTTTCACCTTCACCGTGACCGTCACGCCCTGCCCGGCGGGCAGCATGGAGCCGGGCGCCGGGCTCTCGATGGTCACGGACACCTCCTCGGTGCAGCCGGCGGCTCCGGCCAGGCCGCCGGCGGCTCCGAGCAGGCAGGCGGCGGCGGTCATCAGCCAGCGCCTCCGCGCGGGCATCAATGGCCTCGACAGGGTCCTTGTCGTCGTCCAGGTTCTCCATCGGTGGGATTTCCGGGGGTTCTGGGTCACGGATCCTCTCCTCGCGAATGGGCTCCGGTCAGTGGCTCCGGGGCCGCGTTGTGTCATCGCCCCACTGCCGAGGATGCCTCGGGCCGCGGCGGGGGCTGGCTCCCAATGAATGGCGGGGGCTGGCTCCCAATGAATGGCGGGGGCTGGCTCCCGATGATACGGGTTTTCCGTTCGCGCTGGGCTCTACGCGGGACCGACCCCGGACGTGGGATGTTGCCGTTCTCCGTCGGGGAGCCCATGGAGAATCGCCCAGTAGAGAGCCGCAACAGCGATTAGCGCATTCGATCGGTGTTGTCCAGAGCCAACACATCCATTCCATTGTAGACGAGCCTCTACGACTCCCAACGCCCTCTTGCACCGATTCCGATTGACTTCGTTGGGAATACATGATTACAGCTCAA
Organism: uncultured Myxococcales bacterium; assembly: GCA_964346625.1. GTDB lineage: Bacteria > Myxococcota_A > Polyangia > HGW-17 > JAJRWW01 > CAYFWA01. Next base: position 3,621 of record CAYFWA010000233.1, on the reverse strand, counting down.
GCGGAATTTTGCCTCTTACGGAGAGAACAATGAAGCGTGGCTGGATTGTCGTTACTTCGCTCCTCCTGGCCACCGGTGGCGTCCTCGGGCTCGGTGCTGGTTGTGATCGCGAAGACTGCCCCCAGGGAGAGCGCGGGTGCGCGTGCTTTCCCAACGGGACTTGCCTACAGGGAGGCTCCGAGCAGCCCGTGGTGTGCAGCGCCGGGCGCTGCCGGGTGGCGCGCTGTGAGCTCGGCACCGAGGGCTGTGCGTGTTTTTTGAACTTCACGTGTCAGGCCGGGCTGCAGTGCGTGCCGGATCCGCAGGGGCCCTACTGTACCGACGGCTGCGTCGCCGGCCAGGTGAGCTGCGAGTGCCTCCCGGGGGGAATGTGCGACGGCGAGGACCTCTACTGCGCCAACGGGGTCTGCGATTCGCACAGTTGCCCGCTGGGTAGCCGGGGGTGCCACTGCTTCTCGGACGGCTCCTGCGGTCGAGGCCTCGACTGCATCGCAAAGCAATGCCTGGACACGGGCGCACCCCTGGTGCCGCCCGACAACCCCCAGTGCTACTCGCCCTGCCGCTCCGACCTCGATCTGGGGGGCGGCGTAATCCGGCCGTGCTCTCCGGAGGGGTTGATGGCCGGCTGCGTCGGCGATCAGGTGTGCCTCAACGGATCCTGCGTGGACACCCGCCGCAAGGACGGCGAGGGGCCGCCGAGCTGCCAGTCGGATGCTGACTGCCCGGACTTCCAGACCTGCATCGCCTCGGCCTGCTACTCCAACTGCGACGGCGACGACGAGTGCCCCGACGGTCGCATCTGCCACCGCCACGTGTGCCGGCTCGAGTGCACCGTGGACGAGACGAGCTGCCCCTCGGGAGATCATTGCCAGGCCACGGACGGCAGCGCGGGGGTGTGCATGCCCGCGGTGTCGCCCGGAGGCGACGGAGCACCGGTGGTGGAGGGGTCCTTCTCCCTGAGCGAGGAGAGCCTGAGCTTCAGCAACGTGAAGGTGAGCTCCTCGCTGGAGATCACGAACGACAGCCCCATCACCCTGGAGTTCACGGTGCGCAAGAAGCACCACTACTACTCCGACGAGACCGGGCTGCACAACGTCGTCGACGGCGCTCTGGCCTGGATGTCCATCGGTGAGTTCGGCAACGCCTCCCAGGAGCAGGAGGTGAGCTTCCTGGTGGACGGCAACGGGGGCACCAAGCGGGTGGTCTTTCTGGACGCGGCGGCCGGCGGGATCCCCCAGTACAACGGCCTGGTGGAGATCTCCAACCCCCAGCTCGGCCGCAAGGAGGTCCGCCTCGCCTACGCGGAGGTGCCCGAGGGCAAGTGGCAGGGCACGGTGTTCTACTTCTCCAACTTCGGCGACCAGAACCTGGACGCCTGGGTGGCGGCCAAGGACGCCGGGCTCTCGGCCACCGAGTATCAGCAGCGGCTGTCCCAGGTGGGCAACGCCTTTTTGCAGAAGTGGGGCATCTTCCGCAAGGGCTGGATCACCTACCAGGAGTTCATCGCCGCGCTCAACGCCACCACCTCGGGCTCCTGGGACTGGCCGAGCACCCGGGACGTGTGTCCCTGGCCCGCCGGGGCGTGTTTTTTGTACGACAACCCCAACGGCTACGTGGAGTACACCTCCAACCGCTACGCGGTGCCGGTGCCCAGCGGGGTGTCCGATCTCCCCCTGTCCATGAACCTCGAGGTGGACGACGGCACAGCGGACCCCAGCCGCTACGCGGGCAAGATCGTCACCCAGGACGCCATGCAGTACCACGGCGACCCCGAGGTGTGGATGCAGTTCGCTGCGGATCCCGCCGATCCCACCGCCTGCGCGGCGGTGTCCAACGACGGGATGTGCATCCTGCCCCTCACCGGGTTCCAGGCCGACGTCTACGTGGGGGGCCGCTTCCAGCGAGAATCCGCCGCCGAGGCGTGCCCCTCGGCGGACTACGCGGCCACCCGCACGCCCTGGCTGCTCACCGACTTCATCGGCGACACCGGCACCCAGGGCGGCCAGCGCTTCGTCTACGAGTGCCGCACCAAGGGCGCTCCCTTTGGCTCGTCGGCGCTGGGCGAGGATCGCACCGACCTCAACCTCAACGTGGCCGCCGCCAACCCCCTGCCCAACGGGCGGGTGCTGCACCGGCGTCTGGAGCTCATCGACGGCGCGCTGGTGAACCAGGAGCACCTGGTGGTGATCTTCCGGGAGCACTTCGACTCGTTGCTGGGCCGGGGCTCGCAGGCGAGCTTCGACAGCTACGGGGTGATGCTGCTCCACCGCCAGCCCACCACCCTCGAGGCGGAGGACTTCGAAGGCTGGCAGGTCACCTCCCCGCCGGTGATGCCGGATGACGCCCTGACCGTGAGCTGCAGCGACGAGCTCGTCAGCGAGGTGCTCGAGGGCGACCCCCTGGACTCCACCACCGCCGGCCGCATGGCGCGGGGCGTCATCCTGGGTCGGCGCGACGCGCCCGCTCCGCCCGTCCTGGCGTCCGGCGACGACGAGCAGGTGCACTACTACTGCGAGGACACCGGCCAGATCGACGGGGCCCCCGAGGGGCCCGACCTGGCGGTGCGCCATAGCTGCCCCTGGGGCAGCCGCGTCCAGTTCTTCACGGTGCAGACCCGCGACGGACAGGGTCAGCTCCAGGCGGGCTGCACCCAGAGCGCCATCGCCGATCTGGAGTGCCAGGACGACGGCTCCTGTCAGGATCTGCTGAACCTCTGGCGGGCCAACTCGACCTGTGACATCCGCTTCGATCCGGTCTGGAGCTGCGCCGATCCCCAGGAGGTCTACTGCGACGACGATCGCCTGGACCTGCGGGAGGGGAAGGTCTTTTACGAGGAGTCGGGCCAGGAGCCGGTGTTCCTGCCGCTGCGCCCGGCCATCGACGACGCGTTTCGCTACAAGGTGCGCTTCCAGTCGCGCACCGGGGGGCACGTGGGCTTCGCGCCGGAGCCCTGCGTGGAGCAGTCCGACGCCGTGCCCTACTGCTACGCCCCGGCGGACATCGAGCAGATCCAGGATCGCGTGGACTGCGCCGTGGATCTGTTCACCAACTACTACGACGATCTGAGCGCCGGGGATCGCTCGCTGCTGCGCGACTACCTGCTGGCCGACTTCGCCCGGGACGCGGCCCAAGACCGAGACGGCTTCGAGCGGCTCAACGCCGAGCTGCTCATCATGCTGGGAGACGAGTCCTTCACCCGGGCCTACTCCTCCCGCTTCGATCTCGCCGCCGCGGCCACCCACTCCTTCCAGGGGAGCCTGTTCGAGCCGAACGGCATCGATCTGAGCGGCCAGGCGGGCTACGAGATGTACTCCCTGTACGAGGCGGCCCAGTACTATCAGCTCGCCCTGGACCGGTTCTACTCCCTGTCGCCCTACCTGTGGGAGTCCATCGACTACGCGGTGGACTCCCCGGAGCGCAACTTCGTCACCCAGGAGACGGTGACCGAGTACCTGCAGCGGCTGATCCGGGCCTCCACCCAGCGCAGCCGCGTGCACAGCGAGATCGCCAAGCGCTACCAGGGGCTCAACCGCCCGGACCTGGCCCGCACCGTGATCCAGCGCGCCTACGCCGCGGCGTACCTGGAGTCGGTGATCCTGTCGCACCTGATGCTCAAGGTGG
>CAYFWA010000232.1:0-9127 GCA_964346625.1 uncultured Myxococcales bacterium | reverse complement strand
TCGAATCCCCTCCCCGTATCTGGGATCTTGATGCACACCCCCTCCGCGGAGCCCCAGACCTCGACCCCGATGCTGCCCCGCTCCGCTCGGTGTGCTTGGCCGCGTTGGTGAGCAGGTTGTCGATGATGCTTTGCTCACCGGCCATAGCGGCGGATGGAGATGTTCATCAGCAGGCCGGCGCCGATCATGAAGGTGATCACTGAGGAGCCGCCGTAGGAGACCAGGGGCAGGGTCATGCCCACGATGGGCAGCACGCCGGAGACCATGCCGACGTTGATCACCACGTGCCAAAAAAACATCACCGCCACCCCGAGGCAAACCACCGAGGCGAAGCGATCACGGGCGGTGCGCGAGAGGTTCACCGACCAGATGATGAGAAACAGATACAGGCCCAGCAGCACGATGGAGCCGATGAAGCCCCACTCCTCGGCCCACAGGGCGAAGGGGAAGTCGGTCCAGGTCTCCGGCAAAAAGCGCAGGTGGGTCTGGGTGCCCTGCTGGTAGCCCTTGCCCACCATCTCCCCCGAGCCGATGGCGATGATGGACTGGCGCAGGTGATAGCCCGCCCCGGTGGGGTCGGCCTGGGGGTCGAGAAAGGAGAGAAATCGTCGCTTCTGGTAGTCCTTGAGCAGAAAGGACCAGGTCAGGGGGGCGATGACCACCAGCGTGGACAAAAGCACCAGGAAGGAGCGCACCTTCAGCCGGGTCATCAGCATCAGGGAAAAGAAGATCAGCACGATGATGAGCCCGGTGCCCAGGTCGGGCTGGGCGAGGATCAGCGCCACGGGCAGGGCCAGCAGGCCGAAGGGGATGGCCAGGTCCTTGAGGCCCCGGCCCTCGAGGGAGGGCTCGTTGTGCAGGTACTTGGCGATGGCCAGGATCAGCACGATCTTCATCAGCTCCGAGGGCTGGACCTGCAGCGGCCCGTAGCCGATCCAGCGGGTGGAGCCCTTGATCTGGCGGCCGATGAACAGGGTCAAAAGCAGCACCACCACCCAGCCGACGTAGATCCAGTAGCCGTATTGGTTGTACTGGCGGTAGTCGATGGTGGCCACCACCAGGAAGGCGGAGATGCCCAGGAGGTACCAGTAGACCTGCTGCAGAAAGCGGCCCGAGAGCTCTCCCCCCGTGGCCGAATAGAGGTTGAGCAGCCCGATGGCCCCGATGGAGGACACCAGCAGGAAGATGGTCCAGTCCACCTGCAGGCGCAGACGGCCGAAGGGCGAGCGGGTGCCGGTGGCCTCCATCAGCCTCCCCCCTGCCCGCGTGGCAGGGACCCGCCCGGCGGCGTCCCGGCCGGCGGCGGCGTTCCGCTCGGGCTCGGCCCGGCGGGCGGGTCGCCCCGGCGGCGGTTGCGGGCATTCTGGTCGTTCTGGTCGGCCTGCCCCCGCACCCGCGCGAAGTAGTCCCGGATGATGCGCATGACGATGGGCGCGGCCACCTTGCCCGCCGAGCCGCCGTGCTCCACCAGCACCACCACCGCGATCTCCGGCTGATCCCAGGGGGCGTAGGCCGCGAACCAGGCGTGATCGTTGAACCGCCACCAGTCCTTGGGATCGCGGCTCTTCTTTCCCTGCTTGATGACCTGGGCGGTGCCGGTCTTGCCGGCGGCGGGTTGCTTGTGATCCCAGGCCTTGTAGGCGGTGCCCTGGGGGGCGGCCACCACCCCCCGCAGCGCCGCGCGTACCAGCGACAGGGTCCGGTCGGAGACCTGCACCCGCCGCCGGAGCTGGGGGTGATAACGCAACACGGTCTCGCCGTCGGCCGACTCGAGCCGCTCCACGAGCTGAGGCAGATAGAGCCGCCCGCCGTTGGCGATGGTGGCGTAGACCATGGCGAGCTGCAGGGGGGTCACCGTGACGTTGCCCTGCCCCACCGCCGCGTTGAGGGTGTGCCCGATGCGGAAGCCGCCGGGCATGTTCTTGGCGTACCACGCCTTGGTGGGGATAAACCCCCCCTGCTCACCGTTGAGCCCGAGCCCCGTGGGGGTGCCGAGGCCGAAGTCCCGGGCGTAGCGAGACAGCCGGTTCATGCCCACCCGTTCCCCCATGTGGTAAAAGTAGATGTTACACGACTGAACGATGCCCGTGTGAAAGCGCATGGGGCCGTGGTGTGAGGTGCACCGGAAGGCCGACTTGCGCCCGTACTCGTGGTACTTCTTGCAGTAGATGTACTCGCTGGTGTCCACCAGCCGCTCTTCGAGGGCCGCGATGGCCGTGATCACCTTGAAGGTGGAGCCCGGGAAGTACGAGCCCATCACGGTCTTGTCCAGCATGGGGTGGTAGGGGTTCTCGTAGAGCTGCCGCGCCTGCTCCCGCGACAGGCGGCTCGAGAGCATGGCCGGGTTGAAGGCGGGCTTGGAGGTCATGGCGAGGATCCGGCCGGTGTTGACCTCCACCACCACCGCGGCGCCGCTCACGTGCCAGCGCAGGGCGCTCTCCACGATGCGTTGCAGATCCAGGTCCAGGGTGAGCCGCAGGTTGTAGCCGGGCGTCGGGCGCTGGAAGCGCTCGTCCTCGGGGCCCAGGATCTGCTGCAGCCGAGGGTCCTTTTGCCGACGACCCCGCACGTCCACCACGTAGCGCTCGAAGCCCGGCTTGCCCCGCAGGTACCACTCCCACTGGCGCTCGATACCGAAGCGGCCGATCTTGTCCCCGATGCGGTAGCCCTGCAGCCGCCGGATCTCCTCGCCCGACACCTCGTTGAGGTAGCCCACCAAGTGGGCCGCCAACGAGCCGTAGGGGTAGCGCCGTTTCCACTCGCTGAGGATCCGGACCCCTGGCAGCTCGAAGCTGTTGGCCAGCAGCCGCGCGCGCTGGTCGGCGGTGATGGCCGGCACCGCCAGCAGCGAGAAGCGACGGCGGTCCCCGGTGGCCTCCAGGATGTTCTTGCGGATGTAGCGGCTGCGTTCGTCGTCCAGCTCGAGATACTGGCGCAGCTTGCCAAAGGCGCGCTCGGTGAAGCGCTCGGGCACGATGTAGACGTTGAAGTTGTGCTCGTTGTCCACCAGCAACCGGCCGCGGCGATCCCGGATCAGCCCGCGCTTGGCCGCGATGGTGCGCTTGCGGATCATCAGGTCGTGGGACTGCTGGCGGTAGGCAGGCCCCTTGTAGATCTGCAGGTAGGCGAGGTTGCCCACCAGGAGGCCAAAGGTGAGAATGATCACCGCGGTGAGCCACCGGTAGTGGCGCACGAACTGCTTTTGTTCCGGCCTGACTTGCATCGTTGCGCTCGCGCACTCTTCGTGCGGGGGCCGGCGCTAAGGCCCCGATCACGAGTAATCTGATCGTTCAGGGCGCCGATCCATCCCGGCTGGCTGCGTGAGCTCGCTTCGCTCGCGGGTCTGGACTGGATCATTCCAGCAAGCTGGAATGATCCAGTCACCAGCGGCTCATCGGTTGAATATTCCGTAATATTCGCCCTCTTCGCGCCTTGCCAGCCGGGCGCCTCGGCACCCTGAACTGGACACCTTATTCGTGAGCGGGGCCTAACGGAACACCCCTTCGGTGGCGGCCTCGCGGGCCAGCCGCCGATCCAAGCGCCAAAACAGGTAGAAGATCAACGGCGCCACGGCGCCGGTCATGCCGGCCTCCACGGGCGCATAGGCCAGTGTGCTCCATTGTCCTCGGGGCGGCAAGGCCACGTGGATCGCCACCACGGTCATGGCGTGAAACAGGGCCGCGAGAAAAGCCACCCCGATCTGGGACAGCCGCCCGCGCACGTAGAGCCGGCTCGACATCCCCCGGATGGCGAAATACACGAGCAGCAGCGACAAGATGTGCGTGCCCTTGGGGGCGCCCGACAGCAGATCCGTGAGGTAGCCGATGGCGGCCGCCCCGGCGGCGCCGGCCGACGGCTTGTCGCGCACCGCCAGGGCCAGATACAGGGTCACGAGCACGGCGAGGTTGGGCATGGGCAGGTTTCGCAGCCACGGCAGCCAGGCCGACAGCGCGCGGGTGGCGGCGTGCCACAGCGGAGCGAGCACGATGATGCCCAGATAGCCGCTCACGCAGAGGCCGAGAATGCGGATCATGGGTAGGGCACCAATCCCAGGCGACCGAACCGCTGCCGGCTCACCTGCGGCACCGGGGGGGGCGGTGGAGAGATCACCACCAGCACCCGGCTCAGCTTGCCGAAGTCCACCACGGGCCGGACCAGCACCCGGGGCTCCTGCCCGGGGCGGTCCTTCAGCGACAACACCCGGCCCACGGGCAACCCCGCCGGGAAGCGGCCATCCACCCCGGTGGTGACCACCAGGTCCCCGGGCTCCACCTTGGCGTTGGGGTTCAGGTGGGTGATGCGCGCCACGAAGCCCTCGTCCCAGCCAATGCCCCGGAGCATGCCGCGGGCACCGGTGCGCGGCACGCGCACGTCGATGGTGCTCTTGGGGTCCACCGAGAGCTGCACCAGGGCCCGCCCGATGCGCGCGCCCTTTTCCTTCATACAGCGCCGCACCCGCCTCTTTTTCACCGCAGTCTCCACCGGGCAGGCGAGCCGCTCGCAGCCGGGCAGCTCGAAGTACAGCACGCGCCCCACCACCCCCTGGGGCGTCACCACCGGGGCCCCGCAGCTCACGTCGGGGTAGCGGCGATCGATGACGATCCCGATCACGCGAAACTTCTCGGTGTCCACCCGCCGGCGGGCCACGGTGGCCGGGAGCAGCTCCGCGGCCGAGCCCTCCATGTACGCCCAGAACCGCTCGAGCTGCCTCCCCCGCCTGGCCACGGCGGCCATGTAGCGGTTGTGGGCGCGCAGCTCCGCGTTGTGGCGGGCCAGACGCTCGTTTTCCCGCTTGAGGTCCACCCGGTACAGATACTGTTTCCAGACCGTGATCCAGGAATCGAACACCACGAGGAACGCACGCTCCAGCGGAGCGCTCACGGTGAGGATCACCCGATCCACCGAGTCCACCTCCTGGGGCTCTTTGCTGTTGGCGCGATAAAAGAGCCACACCAGCGCGGCCAGCAGCAGCCCCACCACCAGATCGCGGATCCGCCGGCGGGACACCTCAACGCCCTCCCGGCCGCGAGTCGGACCGCCGGATCAGGTGCACCGCCCTGGGGACCCGGGCCCCCATGGCGGCGGCCACCTCGACCACCTGGTAGCGCATCTTGACCCGCTCGTGGACGGCCACCACCCGACCCACGGGCAGATCCCGCGGGTAGCGCCCCGCCATGCCCGAGGTCACCAACCGATCGCCGACGCGCACCGTATCGCGCCGCGACAGGTACTCCACCCGCCCCTCGAGGTGTCCCGGCCGTCCGGAGCCACGCAGCGCCCCGCGGCTGGCGGTGCGCTTGACCATGATCTTGATCCGACTCTGCACGTCCCCCACGAGCAGCACGTCCATGAATCGCCCGCTCACGCGCCGTACGTGACCCACCAGGCCGGCGGGCACCGCCACCGGCTGCCCCGAACGCGGCTGCAGGCCCGGGCGCACCCGGGCGCGGATCACCTGATAAAACGGCGAGATCCCGCGGCCCACCACGTCGGCCGGGTGGGTGCGAAGGGGGGGGGTGACGGCGAAACCGAGCCGGGCCTCCTCCTGCCGCCCCTGCTTGGACCAGCTTCTGAGGATCTCGTTGTTTTCCCGCAGCTCGAAGTTCCGGGCCCGCAGCCGCGCGTTGCGCGCCTCCAGATCCCACAGCGCCACGTAGTGTTCCCAGACGCTCCCCGCGCCGCCCAGGGCGCCGTGCACCAGCCGCTGGAGCTGCCCCGACAGCCGGAGCATCAGCCGGTCCACGGAGTTGAGCTGCGACGGCTGGTCGAGGTTGCCGTACAGCAGCACCACCGGCACGGCGAACAGCAGCACCGACAACGTCAGCTCTCGGGCGCGCCGGGAAAGAAGCATCGCATCGACCATCGGGGGCCCGCCGAGCGGCCCCGGTCCGCGCCCCGTTCGCGCCGGGGCATCATTGCAGCGCGTTATTGCAGCGCGTTGTCCTTGAGGTTACGCAGATCGTCGAGGGCCCCGCCGGTGCCCAGCACCACGGCGTGCTCCGGGTTGTCCGAGAGCATCACCGGCAACCCCGTCTCCTCGCGCAGCAGGATGTCGAGGTTGCGCAGCTTCGCCCCCCCGCCGGTGAGCACGATGCCGGTGTCGGCGATGTCGGCCGACAGCTCGGGGGGGGTGCGCTCCAGCACGAGGCGGGCGGCGTCCACGATGGCGTTGATGGGCTCGGCCAGGGCATCACGGACCTCGTCCGAGTCCACCACCAGGCTGCGGGGCACCCCGGCCACCAGGTCCCGCCCCTTGACCTCCATGCGCAGCGGCTCCTCGGTGGGATAGGCGGTGCCGATCTGGACCTTGGTCTGCTCGGCGGTCTGCTCCCCCACCAGCAGATTGTACTTGCGCTTCATGTGGGCCATGATCGCCTCGTCCATCTTGTCGCCCCCGATGCGAACCGAGCGCGAAAAGACGATGCCCGTCATGGCGATCACCGCCACCTCCGTGGTGCCGCCGCCGATGTCCACCACCATGGACCCCACCGGCTCGTTGACCGGCAGCCCCGCGCCGATGGCGGCGGCCATGGGCTCCTCGATGAGGTAGACCTCCCGGGCCCCCGCCGCCAGGGTGGAGTCGCGCACGGCTCGCTTTTCCACCTCTGTGATGCCCGATGGGACGCACACGATCACCCGCGGCCGCACCAGGGTCTTGCGGTTGTGGGCGCGCTGGATGAAGTAGCGCAGCAGCGCCTCGGTGATCTCGAAGTCGGCGATCACGCCGTCTTTGAGCGGCCGGATGGCGGTGATGTTGGCCGGGGTGCGACCCAGCATCTGCTTGGCCTCTTGTCCCACGGCCACCACCCGGCGCCCCCCCAGCGGCGTCCGCTGCACCGCCACCACCGAGGGCTCGTGGCTCACGATTCCCTGACCTTTGAGGTAGGTGAGGGTGGTGGCGGTACCCAGGTCGATGGCCATGTCATTGGAAAACAGGCCATAGATCCAATCGAACAGCATCCGCGATCGCGCTTCCGGGTTTTCCCGATCACCGGGGGAGGCGACATGGAAAACCTCAAGGTTTCAGTTAGTTACCTGAGGCAACGGGGATCAATGGATAGCACGCCCTCTGCAGGAGTTCAAGGGGATTGTGTCCCCTTCGGGATTGATCTCCCTCAGGGTATCGGCTACCATCCCCAGCCTTCAAAGCGTAGGTGTCGGCCAAGGTCGGAGCCTGCGTAACGGCCGCGCCGGGGGCGCGGGCTCCGAGAGGATCGTCATGCTCGATAAACTACGGCAGCAGTCGCGTTCGTTCATCATCTGGTTTCTTTTTGGGATCATTATTCTTTCCTTCGTCGTGACCTTCGGCCCGGCCTCCATGCGGCTCACCTGCGGGGGCGCCACCCGGGCCGGGGAGGTGGCGGGGCGGGACATCTCCAACGCCGACCTGCAGTTTGCTCTACGGCTGGCCATGGTCCGAAATGCCCCACCCACCTATCGCCTGACGGTCTACGACCAGCTTTTGCGCCGCGAGCTGCTGGCCATGGAGGGAAAGCAGCTGGGGCTCAAGGTCACCGAGGACGAGATCGTCCAGATGATCACCAAGCGCCGGCGCATCCTGGTGCTGGGGATGACGGTGGACCTGGCCAACACCGGGGCGTGGCCCACCCGGCGCAACAAGGAGGGCAAGGTCGTCCCGGCGCCGGACTACTACCACGAGCGGTTCAAGAAGTGGGTCAACTGGCAGCTCGGGATGAAGATCAAGGAGTTCATGGCCCAGCAAGAAAAGGAGCTGCTGGCCAAGGCGGCGGAAAACACGATCAAAAACGGGGTCATCGTCTCCGAGCGCGAGGCCCGCGCGGTCTTCGAGTACCAAAACCACAGCCTCAAGCTGTCGTTCGCCCGCATCTCCATCGACCGGTTCAAAAAGGGCATCCTCGTGCCCCGCGCCGAGGTCATGCGCTGGCTGTCGGAAAAGGAAAACCGCGACCGGGTGGACCAGCGCTACAAGAAGATCAAGTGGAAGCTCACCGGTCTGCCCCTCGAGCGGCGCGTGCGCCACATCCTGGTCAAGGTGGGTCCCAACGCCGACGCCGCCGAGAAGCAGCGGGCCAAACAGCGGCTGGTCAAGCTGCGAGCGAGCCTGGTGCAGACGCCCACCGACTTCGCGGCCATGGCTCAGATGCTGTCCGAAGACGAGGAGACCAAGGCCTCCGGCGGAGACCTAGGCTGGAAAGAGCCCGACAAGCTGGGCCAGGGAGAGGCCTTCGCCAAGGCCGTGAAAAAGCTTGAGGTGCGCAAGGTCTCCGAGGTGATCGAGTCGGAAAAGGGCTACCACCTCGCCATCGTGGAAGGGCAGCGCAAGGGCGACGTGCCGCTGGCCAAGGCGCGAGTCTGGATCGCCGAGCAGATGATCCTGCAGCGCAAAGCCGAGGCGGCCGCGCGCAAGGTGGCCGAGGAGGCGCTACGCCGGCTGAGCATGGGGCAAACCATGGAGCAGGTGTTCCCGCCGGCCGAGGCGCCCTCCGAAGACAACGACGACACCGGGGCGAAGGATGACGCGGATGGCAGCAAGAAGGACGACGCGGACGGCCAGGACGGTCAGGAGGGCGGGGACAGCGCGAAGGGGTCCGACAAGCAGAAGCCCGGCCGCTGGCACCCGCTGCTGCCCACGCCCCAGGAGGTCACGGTGCTGCGGACCGACTCCACCATCGGGCAGATCGGCAAGGTCAAGGGGCTCGTGTCCAAGGTCTGGAAGCTCACCGAGGAAAGCCCCGTGCTCGAGGAGATCGTCAAGATCCCCGGCTCCGGCACGAGCCTCGGCTCCCTGGTGCTGATCCGGCTGCAGTCCAAGACCGAACCCAGCGAGGCGGACTTCGAGTCCCAAAAAGACGAGATCATCCGCGAGCTGCTGACCATCAAGCGCGACGACGCGGTGAAGCGCTGGGTCTATCAGCGCTGCCAGGCCTTGCGGGCCGACAACAAGATCCAGTTCCGCGACAACCTCTCGAAGGTGGAGATCCGCCAGGGCAAGGGCGAGCAGGAGAAAAAGACCGTGGTCAAGTACGTCCCCTGCCAACGCCTCCAGCGCTTCGGCCGCGCCGCCCCCGGGCTGCAGTTCCGATAGATCGGATCGCGATTTTCCGCTTTCCCTTTCCCTTCCCCTTCCCCTTCCCCTTCCCCTTCC
>CAYFWA010000231.1:0-9129 GCA_964346625.1 uncultured Myxococcales bacterium | reverse complement strand
GCCCCGAAAAACCGCGCTTTTTCGGGGCGAGGGGGGATGGGACATCCCCCCTGAAATCCTTTTCGGAGTGAGGCATCCGTGACGATGCAGGCTTGGATCGAGAAACACTTCTACCTGGTGAACCTGGCCGTGATCGGGCTGACGTCCGGGCTGGTGGGGCTGGTGGTCACCAACTACGCCTCCTCCGAGCTGGTAGCCGAGCAGCACAAGGTGCGCAAGGCCCCCAAGCGCCCCGGGCGGCTGCGCCGGGCCATGGCGCGCAAGACCCAAAAGCCCAAGAAGGAGACCCTGCGCAAGAGCCAGCTCGATGTCACCCGGCGCAACGTGTTCTGCTCGTACTGCAAGCCGGAGAAGCCGACCAAGGTGTCCGACAAGGGCGAAGGAGACGAAAAAGAGTCGACCTTGAGCATGGACGACGCGGAGCTGCTGGCCACCCTGGTCACCGTGGGGGACGACGACTGGTCCTTTGCCACCATCCGCTTCAAGTCCAGCGGCCAGACCCGCGTGGTGGCCAAGGGTTCGAAGATCGAGGACGCCGAGATCACCCGCGTGGAGGAGAAGCGCGTCACCTTCCAGAAGGGCGAGCAGACGGGCACCATCGAGCTTCTGCCCAACGGCAAGAGCAAGAAGGTGAAAAAGCCCCGCGCCTCGGCGCGCCGGCCCAAGCGCCGTGGCCGCAAGGGGCCCCGCTCCAAGTGGCGCAAGGCGGTGGCCCAGGGCGTCAAGAAGGTGGGCAAGAACAAGTACGAGATCGATCGGTCGCTGGTGCAGAAGTTCATCGCCAACGCCAACGTGGCGAGCAAGGACGCGAGGATCTACCCCCACAGCAAAAACGGCAAGGCCGACGGCTACCGGCTCGGCCGCGTGCGGCCCGGCGGCGTCTTCGCCAAGCTGGGGCTGCGCTCCGGGGACGTGGTCAACAGCATCAACAACGTCCCCATCACCAGCCCCGACAAGCTGTTGACCCTGTACACCAAGCTGCCCACCGCGAACCACATGACCATCGGGATCACCCGGCACGGCAAGCCGGTGAGCGTCGATTACTCCATCAAGTAGCGAGGGTAGCGTGATGCCGATGACCAACCCAGGCACCCCAACCGGATCACCCCGTGGACCATCGATGACCAGAGCATTCAAAGCGCGTTTTCGGTTGATGTACGGCCTCGCGTTTCTCGCCGGCCTGCTCACCTTTGGCGTCACCCTGGAGCTCGCCCCGCTGCCGTCGGCCTACGGCCAGCGCCGGCGGGTGCGCAAGGCCCCCGACGGACGGCGCCGGCCGCCCTACCGGCGTCGCGGCCGCACCAAGGGAAGGAAGACCGGCGGGGACACCGGCTTCAAGAGCCTCGCCGGCGAGGCGGCCTTCAACGAGTGCAAGCGCTTCCCCTACTACAAGCGGGTGAAGGTCACGCTCAAGCCCGACAGCGAGCTGCACGACCTGGTGGCCTGGATCAGCGGCATGACCTGCAAGCGGTTCATCATCACCGGCACCATCCGGGCGCCCAAGGTCACCCTCGTGTCCCCCACGCCCATCACGCCGCGGGAGGCCTACCGGGCGTTTCTGTCCGCGCTCAACGCCATGGGGCTCACGGTGCAGCCCGCCGGGCGCTACCTGAAGATCATCGAGATCCAGAACGCCGCGCACAAGCCGGTGGCCCTCTGTCCGCCGGGGCGCACGTGCCCCACCGACGACCGGGTGGTGACCCAGATTCTGCGGCTCAAGCACGTGGAGCCCGACGACGTGGCCAACGTGCTGCGCAACCTCACCAAGGGCTCCATCATCACCTACGGACCCACCAATCTGCTGATCATCACCGACACGGGCTCCAACATCCGGCGGCTGCGCAAGATCATCGAGTCCCTCGACGTGGAGGCCGAGGACGAGAAGATCTGGATCGTGCGGGTCAAGCACGCCGAGGCTCCCGAGCTGGCCGAGAAGCTGCTGGAGATCTTTCCGGCGGCCGAGTCCCAGAAGGGGAAGGGCTCGAAGGCCAGCCGCGCCCGGCGGATCCGGCGGGCGCGGCGCCGCCGGCGCCGGAAGGCGTCCAAGAAGACCCTGGTGTCGGTGAAGGGCTCGGGGGGCGGGCTCTCGGTGTCCAAGATCATCGCCGACGAGCGCACCAACGTGCTCATCATCGTGGCCGACGAGCGCTCGTATCTGCGGGTGCGGGCCCTCATCCGGAAGCTGGACATCCCGGTGGCGGGGGGTGAGGAGCGGGTGCACATCATCGCGCTGGCCAACGCCGACGCCCAGGAGCTCGCCGGAACCCTGGGGGGGCTCACCGGAGGCGGCACGGGGCGCCGAACGAGCCGGCGGCGGCGCGCCTCGCGGCGGAAGAGCTCCTCGCGCCGGCGGGGTCGCCGCACCAGCCGGGGGCGCTCGGGGGGCGCCGTGAACCTGTTTCAGGGCGAGGTGCAGGTCACCGAGGACCTGTCCACCAACTCCCTGATCATCGTCGCCTCCATGAAGGACTACCTGCAGCTTCTGAAGGTGATCAAGAAGCTCGACCAGCCGCGGCGCCAGGTGTTCGTGGAGGCCACCATCCTCGAGGTGGCCCTGTCCAAGTCCCGGGAGCTGGGGCTGTCGTTCCACGGGGGGCTGCCCATCGGCAGCGGCGACGACCAGTCGCTGCTGCTCGGCGGCAACAACGCCACCAAGTCCATCTTCCTGGATCCGGCCTCGCTGATGGGGCTGGCGGTGGGCCTGCGCGGGCCGGAGCTGCAGAACGCCGAGAGCCTGCTCGGGGTGCCGGGCATCAGCTTCCCGAGCTTCGGGGTGTTCTTCCAGGCGCTGCAGTCCAACAACGACGTCAACATCGTCTCCTCGCCCCACATCCTCACCACCGACAACGAGGAGGCGGAGATCTCGGTGGGCGAGAACGTGCCCTTCCAGTCCTCCATCTCCGGCATGCCGAACATGGGAGGGCTCACGGGCGCCGGGAACCAGGGCACCGCTGGTATGGGCGCGGGGTACATGCCCTTCCAGTCCATCCAGCGCCAGGACGTGGCCCTCACCCTGAAGATCACGCCGCACATCAACGAGAGCGACTACGTGCGGCTGGAGATCGATCAGGAGATCAACGAGGTGAAGTCCATCGATCCGGTGGTGGGGCCCACCACCACCAAGCGGAAGGTCAAGACCGTGGTGGTGGTCAAGGATCAGCAGACGGTGGTGATCGGCGGGCTCATCACCGAGAAGGTCAAGGAGTCCGTGCAGAAGGTCCCCCTGCTCGGGGACATCCCCATCCTGGGGTACCTGTTCAAGAACAAGACCCGCACCACCGAGAAGACGAACCTGCTCATCTTCCTCACGCCCTACGTCATCAAGGACCAGGGCGATCTGCGGCGCATCTTCCGGCGCAAGGTCCAGCAGCGCAAGGAGTTCATCGAGCGCTACACCGCCTTCAAGGACATGGACCTCGAGGCGGTGATCGACTACCGCCACAAGCGGGGCCTGCTCGAGGAGATCAACCGCGTGGCGCGCATGTCCGAAAACGAGGCCAAGATGCGCAAAAAGGCCCTGGCGGAGTCCAAGGAGCCCGACGTGGACGGGCCGGTGCGGGCCCACCCGGACGACGTGAAGATGCTGCAGCGGCTCGAGCAGGAGGAGCAGTCGAACTCCAAGGGGGCCCGCCCGGCGGCCGCGCGGCCGGCGCCCCGCGAGCGGCCGGCGCCCCGCGAGCGGACGGCGCCGCGTAAGCCACCGCGGCCCCGTCGCGCGCGGCCCCGGCCGCGCAAGGGAAGCTGAAGCGATCATGGCCGACGATCACCTTTTTTCCACCGAGGAGCAGACCCGGCCCTGGCACGAAAGGGACGACTCCGTCACGTCGAGCTCCACGCCGGCGGATTTGGAGGATCTGGAGGATCTGGAGGATCTGGAGGCCGCCGAGGACGCGCCCCGCACGCCCGCAGCCGAAAGCAGCGCGCCGCCCCCGCCCCCGCCGAGCGCGCCGAGCGCGTCGAGCGCGCCGAGGCCGGTGGAGCCCCCGCGGGCTCCCGACGCGCTGCCCGAAGGGGACCGGGGGGACGGCGCCGCGGGCGCGAGCCGGCCCTCCGCCGCGCCGGTGGCGGCCCCCATGTGGGGGGACACCACCGCGCCCCCGGCGGCGCCGCCCCGGCTGCTCACCGACGCCGACCTCGCCGGGCAGCACGAGCCCGCCTGGGTGGAGGCCCGGTCGCCGGCGGCTTCGGCGGAGCCGGTGGGCTCTTCGGCGTCCCCGGCCGCCGACTACGAGGCGGGCGTCGCCTCGCCGCTGCCGGCGGCGGCGGCCCAGCCCATGGCCGCCGTGGCGCCGGCGGTGGGCCCCGAGCCCGTGGCGCGCACCCACGCTCTAATCGGGGAGATCCTGATGCAGGAGCACGGGGTGACCTTCGAGCAGATCGAGGCGGCGCTGCAGAGCCAGACCCTGGAGGGGGGCCGGATCGGTGAGCACCTGGTGCGCGCGCGGGTGGTCACCGAGGATCAGGTCCTGCGGGGCGTCGCCCTGCAGCTCGGGCTGCCCTATCAGGAGGAGCTGACCCCGGACGAGGTGGACCCGGCGCTGCTTTCCGACCTCCCCATCGGGTACGTCAAGACCCAGCGCTGTCTGCCCCTGCAGCGCCGCGACGACGGCGTGGTGACCCTCGCGGTGGCGGATCCGCTCAACGTCAACGCCCAGGACGACGTGCGCAGCCTGCTCTCGGCCGAGGTGGAGGCGGTGGTGATGCCGCCCCAGCGCATCGTGGAGGTGATCAACACCGTCTACACGCGGCGGGGGGACGGCGTGGAGCTCGCCGCCGGCGAGGACTTCGGCGAGGGAGACGCCGAGGAGCTCATCGACATCATCGACCTCACCGACGAGGCGCCCATCATCCGCTGGGTGAACTCGCTGCTGTTCAGCGCCGCCAAGGAGCGGGCCTCGGACATCCACATCGAGCCCGGAGAAAAGGAGGTCATCGTCCGCAACCGCATCGACGGGGTGCTCTACGAGGTCAAGCACGCCCACAAGGGCTATCTGCCCTCCATCGTGGCCCGCGTGAAGATCATGGCCGGGCTCAACATCGCCGAGAAGCGGCTGCCCCAGGACGGCCGGATCCGCCGCAAGATCGCCGGGCGGGACATCGACATGCGCGTGGCCACCATC
Organism: uncultured Myxococcales bacterium; assembly: GCA_964346625.1. Taxonomy (GTDB): domain Bacteria; phylum Myxococcota_A; class Polyangia; order HGW-17; family JAJRWW01; genus CAYFWA01. Next base: position 4,009 of record CAYFWA010000231.1, on the reverse strand, counting down.
CCCACCGCCCGCGGCGAGCGGGTGACCATCCGGTTGCTGGATCGCACGGCGGTGCTGCTGGACCTCGCGGACATCGGCATGGGCCCCGACCACCTCGAGCAGATACACGAGCTCATCACCCGCCCCCACGGGATCCTGATGGTCACGGGGCCCACCGGCTCGGGGAAGACCACCACGCTGTACGCCGGGCTGTCCAAGATCAACTCCCCGGACAAGAACATCCTCACCGTGGAGGATCCGGTGGAGTACCAGCTCGAGGGCATCAGCCAGGTCCAGGTGAACCCCAAGATTGACCTGACCTTCGCGGCGGGGCTGCGCTCCTTTCTGCGACACGACCCCGACGTCATCATGGTGGGCGAGATCCGGGATCTCGAGACCGCGGAGATCGCCATCCAGGCCTCGCTCACGGGCCACCTGGTGTTTTCCACGGTGCACACCAACGACGCCGCGGGCGGCATCACGCGCCTGGTGGACATGGGGGTGGAGCCCTTCCTGGTGGCGTCGTCGCTGTCGGGGCTGCTGGCCCAGCGGCTGGTGCGCAAGCTCTGCGCGGAGTGCCGCGAGCTGTACGAGCCGACCTACGACGAGATCCGCAACCTGGGCCTCGAGCCCGAGGCCTTCTACTCGGGCGCCATCCCGCCCCATCCCCTGTCCGAAAGCGCCGGGGACCCGCCCCCCCCGGGCCGCGCCTTCCGGCAGAAGCCCAAGGGCTGCACCGCCTGCCTGGGCACGGGCTACTCGGGGCGGATCGGCATCTACGAGCTGCTCATGCTCGAGGAGAACATCCGCAACATGGCGCTGAAGAACACCGACGCGGTCAGCATCAAGCGGGCCGCGGTCAACCAGGGGATGCGCACCCTGCGCGATGACGGCGCGCGCAAGGTGGTGGCGGGCATCACCTCCATCTCCGAGGTGATGCGCGTGACCCAGGAGGACGTGGCGTAGCGCCGCGAAGGAGCCATGCCAGTATTTCAGTACACCGGGATCGGCGAGGCGGGCCGGGAGGTCAAGGGCATCAAGGATGCCGACTCGGCCAAGGCCTTGCGCTCCCTTTTGCGACGCGAAGGCGTCTTCCTCAAGGACTTCCGGGAGGCCAAGGCCGGCAAGGCCGCCGAGGCGGAGCAGGAGGGCAAGGGGCTGTCGCGGGAGGTGCATCTGTTCGGCAGCGGCATCTCCAAGCGCGAGGTGGCGACGTTCACCCGGCAGCTCGCCGTGCTTTTGCGCAGCGGGATTCCCCTGGCCGAGGCCCTGGGCACCCTCACCGAGCAGTCGGCGCAGCAGTCGGGCCGACGGAAAGCGGATCGGCTCCAGCGGGTGCTGGGGGATGTGCGCCGGCAGGTGAACGAAGGCGCCGCCATGGCGGACGCGCTGAACAACCACCCCGGGGTCTTCGAGGAGCTGTACATCAACATGATCCGTTCCGGGGAGGCCGCCGGCAACCTCGAGGACGTGCTCGAGCGCCTCGCGGACTTCATGGATCGGGAGCTGGATCTGCGCTCCAAGGTCACCGGGGCGCTTTTGTACCCGGCCATCATGTTCGTGGTGTCGCTGTTCATCCTCGCTATCCTGATGATCGTGGTGGTCCCCAAGATCACTCAGATCTTCGAGGACATGGAGCGCACGCTGCCGTGGAACACGCGGTTTCTCATCGCGCTGTCCGACTTCACGGGCTCCTACTGGTACCTCATCGCCCTCGGGGGGGGCTTGTTCGCCATCCTGTTCGCGAGCTGGAAGCGGACCAAAGGGGGGCGGGCCACCTGGGACCGCTGGGTGATCCGGCTGCCCGTGGTGGGGGGGCTCATCCGCCACCTGTCCATCAGCCGGTTTTGCCGCACCCTGGGCACCATGTTCCAGTCCGGGGTGCCGCTTCTGCGCGCGCTGGACATCTCCAAGTACGTGCTCACCAACACCCAGCTCCAGGACGTGATCACCACGGCGGAGGACGGTATCCGGGAGGGCGAGTCCATCGCCTCCCAGCTCAAAAAGAGCAAGTACTTCGAGCCCATGGTGATCCACATGGTGGCGGTGGGGGAGCGCTCCGGGCAGCTCCCGGAGATGCTGACCAACGTGGCGGAGGCCTACGAGAAGCAGGTGGAGTCCCGGCTCGGCAAGCTCACCACCATCCTGGAGCCGCTGATGATCGTGGTGATGGGCGGCACCGTGGGGTTCGTGATCTTCTCCATCATCATCCCCATCCTGCAGATGAACGAGGTCGTGCAGTGATGAGTGATGGGGAATACCGGAGACCCGGGGAATGTTCGCGGGGGTCCCCCGCGTTGTGAATGAAAGGACCGGTCGCCTCGACGCGAGAGGCGGCGGAGCTCGTACGGAGTGGCAAGGAGCAGACGACATGCAGATGGCGAGCAGAAAAATGGCGAAGGGAGCCGCCGCGGCTCAGCGCGGCATGACGCTCATCGAGATCATGGTGGTGGTGCTCATCATGGGCCTCATCATGGGGACGGTGGGATACGCCGTGTTCCGCTACCTGAAGCGTTCCGAGATCAAGACCACGAAGATGAAGGTCTCCCGGGTGCTGGACGCGGTGCAGGAGTACATGGCCGACCCCGACTCGGGCCACGAGGGGGACTGCCCCCAGGACCTCGAGGTGCTGGTCCCGGAACGCGTCAAGAGCAAGATGATCAAGGACGCATGGGGCAACGATCTCAAGATCCAGTGCTCCGGAGCGGACATCTGTATCTGGTCCAATGGACCCAACAAGCGCGACGAGAACGGCGGCGGAGACGACATCAAGGCCTGCACCGAGGGTGGGGGCGAGGAGTAACGCTCCCGTGCGCATCTCGGCACACGGATGGGCGGCGCGCCAGCGGGGGATCACCCTGCTGGAGCTCCTGGTGGCGGTGCTCATCGGCATGCTGCTGATCATCGCCGCCGCGGTGAGCATCAGCCGGGTGGACACCGTGAACACCCGCACCGCGGCGCGGTTCGTGTCCACCACCATGCGCTTCGCCTACGACCGGGCGCGCTCCACGGGGCGGGATCACCGCTTCGTGTTCGACCTGGACGCCGAGGGGGGCACCAAGGTGACCCTGGAGGTGGCCAGCAAGGGCACCCAGCTCCTGCCCCGCGACCTGGACGAGGCCTGGGAGCAGCACCACGCCATGGCCGAGGGCGAGGAGGCGGAGCGGCAGCGCGAGGCCCTGGAGCGCACCACCATCGGGGGGCTGTCCAAGGATCTGCTCGCCCTCAAGCGGCCCACCGGCCCCCAGTGGCAGCAGCAGCGCCTGCGCACCAGGCGGGCCCAAAAACGGCTCGAACAGTCCGCGCGCCTGGTGACGTCGATCTACGTGCCGCGGCTGGAGCAGGAGATCACCGAGGGCAAGGTGGCCATCCACGTCTGGGGCGGCGGCCGCATGGAGCGGGTGGCCCTGTACATCGCCGATCGGGGCGATCGCCGGTTCACGCTGGTGACCTACCCCATGACGGGCCGGGTGAAGATCCTCGCGGGGCACCAGCCCCTGCAGAGCGATCTGGTCAACGCCGACGATCTCGGCCGGGAGCGCGAGCCGCGATGAGACGCAGGTCCCCATCGAAAGCGCCCCCCGTGGCGCCTGGGCGATCCCGCGGGTTCACCCTGCTGGAGGTGTTCATCGCCACGTCGATCCTGAGCCTTTTTTTGGTGCTCTACCTGGACGCGCTGACGCGGTCGCCGGATCGCGCCAACCGCGCCAAGCTCCGCTCCGTGGCCACCATGTTGGCCCGCACCAAGCTCATCGACGTGGAGGCGGACCTGCTGCGCGATGGCTGGGAGGAGTTCGACGACGAGCAGTGCGGCGACTTCACCGACGAGGTGTATGGCGGCTACGACCGCTACGAGTGGTGCGCCGCCATCCAGAAGATCGAGCTGCCGGACTCGGTGAACGTGGAGTCGGTGATGGGCCGGATGCTGGGGGGCGGCGACGAGGAGCGCGACGACGAGGACGGGGCCGCCAGCGGCTCGGGCAGCACGAACCCCATGCAGAACCTGCTCGGGATGTGGATGGGCGGGATG
>CAYFWA010000230.1:7102-9138 GCA_964346625.1 uncultured Myxococcales bacterium | reverse complement strand
CGGAGACAGGCCCGATATCAACCGTTGTTTGACGCGACAGTGTTCGGTGCTCTAGCCCCCAGCCACGAACACTGCGGATGGTCCGAGGCTCGAAGGCGGAGCTCACCGACGGTCGTACTCGTGGTCGAGGCGCCAGACCGTTTCGCAGGGGCGGCAGATGGCCGAGGCCAGGCCGGAGTTGCGCCGCGTGCGGCCGGCGATCAGCACCGGAGGCGGGTTCTCCAGCGTCCAGGCAAGCAGCTCCGCGAGGGCGGACGCGTCCCAGGAGCGCGGCGTCCAGGTCTGGGTGCCATCGATGCGGGGGAAGCACACGTCCGTGTCCAGCCCCGTGTTGACGTTGGGGCTCCCGTAGAGCCCCTGGCAGCTCGGATCCGGCGCGGGGGGATCGACGGGAGGTGAGTCGTCGCACGCGGTCCACACGAGCGACAGGACCAACAGGACCAAAATGGAGGTGAGCCTTGTCCGCATGGCCGACAGGATATCAGGGATTCGGTCCGGGGGGGATGTCCCATCACCGTACCGTCCCCCGCTGCCGATCAGCGGGCACAGCGGAAACCGATGACGCTGGAGGTCACCCAGAAGTTGACGGCGGTGCGGTTGGCGACGCGGAGATCGCTGACGTATCCGTCGTAGGCGCCGCTGCGGGTCACGCGCATGGAGTCGCGAGGGGAGTCGATCCAGGCGCTGCCCCGTCCCCACAGATCTCCGATCCGGTGCATCGGCTGATGTCCCACTCGCACAGGGTGTTGTAGCGCAGTTCGCCGGCAGCCTGACCGATGGACAGGCAGGTCTGTCCCCGCAGGTCGGTTCCGTCATAGGTCTCGTCTCCCATCGCCAGGTCGTCGCCGCAGATGGGCACGCAGCTCCCGCCCGAGCAGTCCCAGCCCGGCTCGGTCTGGCAGGAGGCTCAACGCTCACGAGATCCCCAGCTCCAAGTCGTCGGTTCCGCGCTCGTGGAGGGTGAAGGTCACATCCATGAAGCGCTGCACCACATCGAGGTTCGTCCGCGTATGCCTGGTCAGCGCGAGGGTTCGGAACGTGCCGCCCCGGGCCAGCGCCAGGGGGATCAGGAGCTGGTCGGCAAGGTGCCGGCAGACCGGCGCCGAGGACTGCTCATAGCGCTGGATTTGCCCGATAGCCTCGTCGGCCACCCGCTCGGCGCGGACGCCCTTTTGCCCGAAGCTGCTGAACACCGCGGTGACGTGCTCGTGCTCGAGCTCACAGAGCAGCGCGTTGCCGGGACCGCGGGGTTCTGGCACCTGCTCCACTGACAGCTCCGCAACGGGCCATCCCAGCCGGCGCGAGATCTGCTCGAGCTCCCGTTCACCGATGCTACGCGGCAAGCCCGACACCAGGGCCCGCGCCGTCCGGCTTCGGAGCGGCCCGCGGTCGAGCAGCTCCAGCGCAGAGATTCGGCCGCTTGACGGTGGCACGACCCGCACCTCGAAGCGGCCGCCCCCGGCCGGGAAGAACCCCGGCCGCGTCAACGACGCCTCCACCTGGGCCCCCATGCGGCACACCACGGGCAGAAAGGACCGCGCCAGGAAGTCGAAGGGCGGCGCCATGGGGTTGTGCGTGCCGCCCTCGAGGATCAGCGCCGAGGGCGCCGCGGCCCGCTCGACCCCGGTGGCCACGAGCAGCGCGGGCAGCACGGTCTGGAACACCAGCGTGGCGCTGCCGGCGGTGCCCACGGCGAAGGTGTAGCGTCCCGGACGGACCGGGCCCGGGCGGAAGGTGAGCTCCATGGCTCCAAGGGAATCTCCCGCCACGGCGGCGCCGCTGATCTCTGCGGCCGCCTGCACGCAGGTGAGGTGCTGTCGTCTGAGCCCGGGCTTTCGCCGTCCCGCGCGGATGCGGCGCAGGCGCACGGGCTCTCCCGTCACCAGCGAGAGGGCCAGCGACGTCCGGAGGATCTGTCCGCCCCCTTCGCCCAGGGAACCGTCGATGGTGATCATGGATAGCACTCCCCGCTCGTGCGCATCGCTCGTGCGCATCGCTCGTGCGCATCGCTCGTGCGCATCGCTCGTGCGCATCGC
>CAYFWA010000230.1:0-7002 GCA_964346625.1 uncultured Myxococcales bacterium | reverse complement strand
CTCGTGCGCATCGCTCGTGCGCATCGCTCGTGCGCATCGCTCGTGCGCATCGCTCTTTTTCACGGTCAGTATAGCCTGACCGTGGCTTGATGCGTTGGCACGGGAGCACGACCGGGTCCGCGGCCTGGTCCGTGGCCTGGTCCGTGGCCTGGTCCCTGGCGGGTTTCGAGGCCATAACCGCGGGCTCATCCGGGATCGTTGGGTTTGCTCCGCCGAGAGAAATTCGTCACAATACCGTATCGACAGGAGGTCGTCTGATGGCCGTTGGTTGGGCCCACGACGGGGCCGTACAAGAGCAGATCGACGCAGACATCGCGGACGCCGTGTCCCACGCCCGCCGCAACATGGGGCGCGGGGAGAGCCTCACCCACTGCGAGGACTGCGATGAGCCCATCCCGGAGGCGAGACGCAAGGCCGTCCCCGGGGTTCGCCGCTGCGTGGCGTGCCAGGCCGAGCTGGACGGGCAGCAGCCCCGGCACAGCGCCTACAACCGGCGCGGCAGCAAGGGCAGCCAGATGAAGTAGCCCCGGGCCTGTGTCGGGCCAGTGCCTCGGCCCGCGTCTTTCCGCCTCGCCTCCGTCCACCTCGCCTCCGTCCACCTCGCCTCTTTCCACCTCGCCTCTTTCCACCTCTCGCCTCTTTCCACCTCGCCTCTTTCCACCTCGCCTCTTTCCACCTCGTTTCTTTCCACCTCTCGCTTCTTTCCGTCTCGGGTGGGGGAAGGGGTGGGGACGGCTCTCGAAGGGGTGGGGACGGCTCTCGAAGGGGTGGGGACGGCTCTCGATCGTACCGGTGCCCCGTACAATCGAAACTGCGCGAAACGGGGGAATCGCGTTGAAGGGTCCTGTTTGTAATATTGGCCTGATATGTTAATGGCTTGCTGTATTGGCGGTGAGAACGGAAATATTGCAAAGGAGAAAAGAGGGGGGAGGTCAACTGTCTCAACTCACTTATAATAGAGTAAATAGATAGTAAATATCGGTTGGGATCACGGTTGTATGGAGAATCTCTTGACAGGATGATTATGGTGAGTAATACGTAGCGCTTAAACGTGTTACCTTCATGCAAGCAAAAGGAGCTACTGAAATGAAGATAAAACCGGTCACTTTTTTCGCCGTGATGCTGGGGGTGGGTTTTTGCTGGGCCGGGTGTGGGGAAGAGGATGAGGCGACCGCCTACGTGCGGATCCACAACGATTTCAACAACCCGGAAATGGCCTTCCAGCCGCCTTGGACCATCTGCGAGTCTGCCTACATGGGGGTCGATTTCGGGGAAATCTCTCTCGACGCCTCTTCGATGGAGCTCGAGGTCCCGGCCGGGCTGGACTATGTGCTGATGGTGGCCGCCTGGGACGATCCGGACTGCAACCCGGAGAACTGCCTGCCCATCGCGAGCCGGAACGAAGAAGAGACCGTGGACGGTCAGACCCGCATCATCAGCATCAACCTGCCCAACCACCAGGGTCCCTGTCCGCCCGAGGGGATCGAGCCGATCCCGGAGGAGCTGTACAACCGGATCCTGGACCGCTGGCCCGAGTACAACTTCGAGCCCTACGCCGATCGGACCGAAAACACGCAGTGCCTGGACTAGACTAGCAGTGACACCCCTTTTGCGCAGACAGGGGCAGCGCGCGCCCGGAGGCGCGCGGCGTCCTGCTTGGGGGCTGTGCGCGGCGCTCGTGTTGCTGCTGGCTCTCTGTGCGTGCGACGTCGCCTACCCGGAGGTGATCGTCGTCAACAAGACCTCCGAGCATATCCAGCTCCGCAACCTGAGCTTCAACGGATGTTTGTGGAACACGGTGCTCAGCTACGAAGAGGCGACCGCGCCCGGTCGGTGCCTCCCCGGGGCGGATCGGGTCCACTTCCAGAAGCTCGATTCGCATGCCTACTGCCGGGAGCAGGTGGATGACGAGACCATCGACGGGCTCTGCAACTGCGACGGCACGGTGGGCGACACCGATCCGGCCCTGATCAACGAAGAGCCCACGTGGTTCAACTATCAGACCGTTTCGACCCGGCGAGTCGACTATGGTGATTTCATCGTGATCGAGATCACCGCAGACGACATGGAGCAGGACTTCTCCGTCCCCGGGCCCTACGGACACTGAGGGGGCAGCGCGTTGCGGCACTTCGCGGCGCTCATCGGCGCCCTGGTTCACCTCTCGATCGTGACGGGGGTCCTGGCAGCGCCCGCCGCGCCCCCACGGCGGCCTCCTGGCGCCGCTCGGCCGGCACCGGAGCCTCCCAGAAAGAAGTCGCCGCGCGGAGCGCTCAGCCGCCCCGCGAAGAGGCCGGCAGCCAAGCCTCCCAGTCGGAAGCGGGCCACGTCACCTACCACGCCCTCGAGCCAGGGCGCGGCTCGTCCTCGTGCCAGGCGGCCCGCGACCCGCCCGAGGCCGCGGAGGACGCGGCCCTCCGCGGAGCCCACTCGCCAGGTCGAGGCTCCCACGCCGCGCTACACCACCACCGTCGTGGCGAAGCGTCCGATATCCAAGGACCGCACCCAGGACGCCGATTACGTGGACGGGCAGACGCTGCGTGACTCCGCCCGCGGCAGCACCCTGCAGGCCCTCTCGCAGCAGAGCGCCGGGGTGTACGTGACCGGTAGCGGCGCGGCGCTGCACGGCGTGGCGAGGGGCGCCTCCGGCGGGATCACCATCCGCGGACTCGGCGGGAGCCCGAACTCCCAGATCCTCGTGGTGGAGGACGGCGTCCCCGACTACCAGGGCGTCTTCGGCCACCCGATCCCCGACGCCTACGTCCCGTTCCTCATCGACGAGGTGCTGGTGATCAAGGGCGGCGACTCGGTCCTCTATGGCACCAACGCCATGGGCGGCGTGCTGGTCATCCGCAACCGGTGGCGTCGCGACGAGGGCTACGAGCTGCAGAACGACGCCGCCTACGGCAGCTACCAGACCCTGCGCGAGCGCCTGGCGTTCCTGGGCCGATTCGGCCGCTGGGACCTGGCGACGGCGGTCCAGCTCCTCGACACCGAGGGGCATCGCGATGGCGCCGGCGGCAAGCTACAGGTGGGGCACCTCGCCCTCCGGTTTCGGGTGACCCCATCGCTGCGCCTCTCCCTGCGGAGCAAGGTGGTGCACATCTCGGGTGGCGATCCGGGCACCGTCTCGCACCCCTACGAGGATCACTGGTACGACGTCCTGCGCAACACGACCTCCCTCGCGCTGCATTACCGCTACAAGATCATGCGCCTGAGCGCGACGGCGTACCTCAACGCGGGGCTCCACCGCCTCTACGACGGCTTCCTGTCCCGGGACTACGTCGGGGGCGGCACCGTGGAGACGGTCCTGAAGCTGCACCGCACGCTGCGGTTGCTCCTGGGCGTGTCCGCCGAGCACGTCGACGGGCACGTGGAGAACCGGAGCACCGCGGAGGTGTCCGACGTCCGGGGCCTCACGAACCTGTCGTTTTACAACCAGCTCACCTGGCGGCCGCTGCGTGCCTTGACCATTGTCGCCGGCACGCGGGAGCTCTATAGCACGCGGTACGGCTTCGAGTTTCTGTACAAGGCTGGGATTCGCTGGAACATCTACCGGGGGCTCTATGCGCACACGCGCGTCGCCCGTAACTTTCGCCAGCCCACGATCCGGGAGCTCTACCTGCCGTACCCCACGGCCAACCCGGACCTGAAGCCCGAGGTTTCGCTGAACTGGGATTTCACCCTGGGCTTTGTGCACGAGCACGTCGAGGTGACCTGCACGGGATATCGAAGCCATGCCGAGAACCTCATCAAGTACTTCGGCGCCTGGCCCACCGCCGAGGTCGTGAACATCGATGAGATCGAGGTCTGGGGCGTCTCGGGTCGGGTGGCGCTTCACAGGCTGGGGCCGATGTACGTGACCGCCACCGCCAACTGGCAGCACGTCGGCCGCTACACGCGCCAGAACCCGGAGGCCAAGCTGAACTTCTCGGTGGGCTTCAAGCACCGCGTCGGCGCACATTTTCTCCGTGGCGCGGTCTCCGGCGAGTGGGTCCACGGCCTGTACATGTCCAACTACCACCGGGACCCCCTCGACGACGTGTTTTTCATGGATCTGACGCTGCGCTACCGGTACAACAGCAAATCGACGAAATACACCGTGGAGCCCTATGTCCTGCTACGTAACTTCCTCGATCGCCGCTACGCCTACATCGAAGGCTACACCATGCCCGGCTTGAATCTGCTGGTCGGGCTCAAGCTGGGGCTCTGAGCATGCGGACCTTCGCCACTTCCCGAGACCTTGCCTATGGTGGCCTGTTCGGCGCGGCGGCGCTGCTTCTGCCCGTAGTCTTTCACGTTCTGCACCTGGGGCACGTGTTCATGCCCATGTACCTGCCGCTGGTAACCCTCGGCTTCTTCGCGCGACCGGGTCCGGCCGCGATGACGGCGCTGGCCGTGCCACTTTTGTCGGCCGCCGTCACGGGGATGCCGCCCTTTTATCCGCCCATCGCTTTTTTGATGGCCGTGGAGCTGGCCATCATGGCCGCGCTCATTGCCGTGGTGGTGCAGCGGCGCCCGGAAACGAACGAGTGGCTCGTGCTGGTTCCCGTGCTGGCCCTCGGCAGGGTGCTCTATGTCGGCATGGTCTACGTAATGGCCCAGGTGATCGATCTTCCAGGAGCCTTCGTGGCCGGCGTCTCTTTCGTGAGCGGCTGGCCGGGCTTGATCCTGATGCTCGTGGCGATCCCGCCGCTGGCGCGCCTCGCGAGACGCCAACGGCGCCCGGTTGAGGTTTAACCACTAGAGGAGCGGCATGACAGACGCACGCCGAGAGTATTTCGACTCCATCGCTGAAAAGTGGGACGGCTGGATGGACATGTCCCGCATCAACGACCGCCTCGAAAAGGGGTTGACCCACTTCGACCTCGGCCCCGACGAATCCGTGCTGGACGTGGGCTGCGGGACGGGCAACCTGACACGGGTGCTGCTGGCGCGGCTGGGTGCGCATGGACGGGTGATCGCGGTGGACCCGTCGGCGCGGATGCTGGAGCTGGCTCGCGCCAAGAACGACGATCCGCGGGTGGAGCTCCGGCAGGCTCAAGCCCGCGAGCTCGACCTTGCGCCCGGTTCCCTGGATCGGGTGATCTGCTTCTCCGTCTGGCCGCACATCGACTCGCCCGAGGCCACCGCCCGCGAGCTCGGCCGCGTGCTCAAGCCGAACGGCTGGCTCCACGTCTGGCACATCGACTCGCGAGCGACCATCAACCAGGTCCACGCCGACGCCGGCGAAGCGGTGCGCGGCGACGTCCTGGTTCCCGCCAGCGATCTGTCGGCGCTCCTGGCCACGGTGGGCTTCATCGTGGAGGAGGAGGTGGACAGCGGCGACGATTACCTCGTCTCGGCTCGGAAAGCGCCGCAGGGATGAGCGGCGCGCGGGTCGTCGACGTCTGGGGGAGCGCGTCCGGCCCCCTGACCCGCCTCTCTCCCCAGGGGCGAATCGCGGCGGGCGGGCTTCTGCTCGCCGCGGTCGTCGTCGCCGACCCGGCCACCTGGCCCGGTCTCGCGCTCTGGGCAGTGGCCTGCTTTGGGTGGCTGATCGCCACGCGACCGCCCACATCGCTCGTGGGCAAGCTGCTGCTCTTCGGCCTCGCGCTGTTCGCCCCCTGGTTCCTGCTGGTCCCCTGGATCGAGCCCCAGGCTTCGGTACCTTGCTCGGTGCCGTGGGTCGAAGGAGCGTGGGTCCCGGCTTGGCGGGTTTTCTTCCGCGGGATGGGGGGGCTCCTCGTTGGCGTCTGGGGGGCTGCGACGCTGCGCCTGCCCGATCTCGCATGTGGCCTCGCCGCCCTGCCCATCCCTCGCGCGCTCTCGATGCTGCTCGTGCAGATCGTCCATCGGACGCACGCGCTGTTCGCAGAGACCCGTGGGATGGTGCAGGCCATCCGCGTCCGCGGGGCCGCGAACGGGCTGCGCGCGGCGTGGGCCACCGCGGCGGCGTTGCCACGGGTCTGGATGCCGCGGATCATTGATCGGGCCGAGCGCGTGAGCGATGCGATGGAGGTTCGCGGCTTCGACTCGACGAGCATCGGCGCCGACGCCACGAGCTGGAGGCGTGTCGACGTCATCGGCCTCGGCCTGCCGCTGGCGACCCTGGCCACCGCGGTGACTCTCCGGGTGGTGCTCTCATGACGGCCACGCTCGTGTTCGATGACGTGACTCTCCGCTACCCGGGCCGCCCGTCGGCGGTGGTCGAGCACGTGACCTTCGACCTCCCCCCCGGTGAGCGCGTGGCGCTGCTCGGGCTCAATGGCTCCGGCAAGACCACGCTGCTCAAGGCCATCGTCGGGCTGGTGCCTCACCAGGGGACAATCACCGTCTGCGGCGCCGAGGTCTCCCAGCAAACGATTGCGGGAGTACGCGACCAGGTTGGATTTCTGTTCAACGTCCCCGAGGACCAGCTCCTGTTCCCACGAGTCCTGGACGACGTCTCCTATGGGCTGAGACGCCGCGGCCTGGAACGGGCCGCGGCCATCGACAAGGCGCGGGATCTCCTGGAGCAGCTCGGCATCGCGGCGCTGGCCGAGCAACCGGTCTACGACCTGTCACACGGCCAGAAGCTGCGGGTGGCGCTGGCCGGGGTCTTGGCGATCGAGCCCGCTGTGCTGCTGCTCGATGAGCCCACCGCGGGCCTCGATCCTCCCGGACGCCTGCAACTCGCCGGATTGCTCGAGCGGCAGCCCGCCGCCGTACTCGTAGCCACTCACGATCTGTCATTTGCCGAGATGCTCTGTGATCGCCACCTGCTTCTCGATGGCGGCGTTGTCGCGTCGGGCAGCGGCGGGCTGTCCTCGCTGCGAGAAAGGTGGGCCATGCCTTCCGGCTCACCCGTTTAGTCCCTTACCGAGCAAATTCTGCGCAGATCTGGCAGGACTTCTCCCTGACCCGTTCCTGGGTTCCTCTCTTCCTGGGTTCCTGAGAGGATTTTGGCCGGACGCCTTGGTCCTTTTTGGTTCCGGCTCACCCGTTTAGGGCTCGCGCAAGAATAACTCCGGCATTTGGCCGCCG